>CALBPH010000361.1 GCA_937899365.1 uncultured Leptolyngbya sp. | reverse complement strand
ATTGCATGCAATGCCCCTACCGGCTGTCTTGGTGTGTTATTTGGATGCAAACACCTTAACATTGCAATCGCTGTCGAATCATTACTTCCAACTCCTGGCATTGCAGCTGAAAGAAGGCGGCATCCATCTGAAACATGCAATAGTGCAACCCCATGCCATCCACCGTGCTCACCAGC
Source organism: uncultured Leptolyngbya sp. (assembly GCA_937899365.1). Lineage (GTDB taxonomy): Bacteria > Cyanobacteriota > Cyanobacteriia > Phormidesmidales > Phormidesmidaceae > Leptothoe. The sequence continues at coordinate 2,151 of CALBPH010000361.1, read as the reverse complement.
ATACGGGCAAAGGCTTTGGCGTCAAGGTCAAGGGTAATTTGCCCGTTCTCTTGCCCCGCTACCAGGGTGGCTACAAAAAACTGATTGAGCTGTTCTAGCCACCCCTCGAAGTACTCGCTTAGCCCTAAGGATTCATTTAACGCTTTGCTGCCTAATAATTCAAAACAAAGGGGCATAACGGCGGCAAATTCATCCATGTCCGCAAGACTCAGCTGGATACCCGCCACAATAATGTCGATCGGTCCTTGTTTTGATTGCTGTAGCTGCGCCAGCTGATCGTCTAAGCCAGCAAAAAACAGATTAAAGATCTCCTTGGGCAAGGCTTCCTTGGTGGGGAAATATTCGTAGAGCGTACCTTTGCCCATACTCGCTGCCACGGCGATATCCGCCATTTTGGCCCCGTGGTAGCCCTTCTCTAGGAAAACTGCGATCGCAGCTTCCAAAATCTCCTGCCGCTTGGCCGCCTTATCCACAATTTTAGGCATCCATCTCCCCTTGCCTCATCAAGAAATAACCATACCATCTTGACATTGACCGACTGGTCGGTCAAAATAAAATTATCGGCCATTAACACAACAGACAGCCGCCATCATCAAGGAGTACTCTGATGACCCACCTCAAGCGTCCCTATTTTCAGTCTGTGACCTGGAGCTTGCCCACAGCCCGTGCTGTTCTGGCGGCAATGAAAACCGTCGCCACCCTCCAGGACACTCGTCCCTTGGATGACATCTCCCGTGAAATGCTGGAGGCCACCCGCGACTGGGTATTAAAAGAGACTATCCCCATCGCAACCCTGAGCCGCATTTCCCCCTCAGACTTTGCCCAACAGGTTCAAGATCAGCGGCAGCGGCAACAGGCCCTACAGTTTTTGATTTTGATGCCCTATCTCGATACCCAAGTTGATGAGTCTGAGGTGGCACTGGTGAATGCCTATGCCGAATCACTTCAACTGGCCCCCCATACGCTGCGGAGTTTACGGCTGGTGTGCGATCGCAAACTCCGCCAGCTCCTAATTGGCTATACCCGCCGCTCCATCACCACCGTTCTGCCTGGGCAAGGGTTTTGGCAAAAAGCCGCCATTGTCCTTAGTATATTGCACCAGTATTTAGGAGATGCCCAAGTAGCCCAGCAATATCAGGCACTAGAATCATTGCCCGACAATACCTTAGGAAAAGAACTGTATCGGTATTATCGCGATCGCAACTTTCCCTTACACGGCGAAGAGAACAGCTTTAGCGAAGCGCTGGTGGGGCACGACCTGATACACCTGCTCAGCGGGATTGGCACCGACATGGAAGGAGAGATTACCGTTGCGGGCCTAGAGGCCGGCATGAGTAATAGCGAATTTGGATTTGAGCTGTTATTGGAGGTAATTCTAGACTTTCACATGGGGCTAACGTTCACCACCATGGGGGTACTAGAAGCCGGTGTGAATCACCTAAAACCCAAGGCTCTTATGGAAGCCTATGCCAGGGGGCTGCAAATGCCGTTTGACCTGTTAGATTCAGACTGGGATTTTCAAACAGTTTTAGAACAGCCTATTCCTAAGCTGCGCCAGCAATACCGGCTACAGCCCAGCCAATACATGGCTAGCTAGGGACAAACCCATGTATTAGCTCAGCGGTCCTTAGCTGAGCCAATACCAGCCTCATACCACTTGAAATACCCGATCTCCCTCGGTCCAGTCGGCATATAGCTTTAGAATCACGGACCGTTACCGGTGGAAAACAATGGCCCTACCCGAGCGACTCTCTAACCAATCGAAGAGAGCCTGATGATCGCTGGGGTCCCAAGCTACGTTGTTCCACTGCTGCACGTAGATTGGCGGTGCATTAACCACGAGGGTGTCACTCTCCGCCACGGCAAAATCGGTATACTCGCCTAGGCTCAGCTCCCAGTTTTTCATCAGGGCCGCCGCCGCCGCCCAATCTATGTCAGGTAGCTCACCATTAGGATCATGGACACCAATAAAGGCCCCATTTGTACCATAGTTACAAAACCGTGAAATATGGCTCAGGTAGAACGTGAGCTGGGCAACCTCTACCGTGTCAATCGTTCCTTTAGAAACCAGCTTATTAAATTTAGTTCTGTTTTTCGCCCAGTTATTTAGATCTGTTTTTTGCGTAATCAGCCAGTCATTTTCCAAAAACT
>CALBPH010000360.1 GCA_937899365.1 uncultured Leptolyngbya sp. | reverse complement strand
GGAATGGCTTAATCCGTCTAATCTCTTGCGTTCGGGCTCGGCTAACTGGGTAACATCGCCATTACCCCTGGCCATGGCCGGCGGCGATCCGCACATTCGCGCGCTGATGCGAACAATTTCGGCCAGTGAGTCTAATATGGATCGGCCCTACCATTTGCTCTATGGGGGTCAGACAATTCATGAACTCAGCCAACATCCCGATACCTGCATACCGATTGAAACGGGGCCTAACGTGGGGGATTGCACCACGGCCGCTGGACGCTATCAGTTTTTGACCACTACCTGGCAGGCAAAAGCCCAGGCCTATCATCCGACTCCACCTGGATGGTTTGAGTTTTGGCAGGCCTATGACTTTTCCCCGGAGGCCCAGGACATGGTTGTCTATCGCTGGCTATCGGATCCAGACGCCTGGGGAACGGATATTGGACAGCAGTTACAAGCTGGGGAGATCACCCAAGTTTTGGAACTATTGTCGGGAACTTGGACCAGCCTGGGCTATGGCATTGAGACCAATACCATGTCTAGCCAGCTACCCCGTATCTACGGGGACATGCTAGAGGAAGAATTATCAGCTCTTTAAACTAACGATAGGCAATAGGGGTTAAACCGTGGAGAAATGATGGTTTAGGGCGGTTGCGATCGCACCCTTCACCTGTTCACGCTTTGCCTGTACCTGCCCGGTTTCTAACAGGGTTTGAGCCTGGTAAAACCCTTCAGACAGGGTCATTACAGCCCCAGCCCGCCAAAGATAAAAACCACCATTCCAAATCACAGAACGACTCAGCTCTGTAGGTTCTCCATGGACCACCTGTTCTAGGAGTTGAGCAAAATCCTTGTCTAAGCCAGGGTCTGGGCCTTCAAACCCATAGTCCCTGGGATGTAGCAACAGTCTTTCAAAGGTTGGGTTACCATCCTTGAGACTGCCCATGCCAACAATTGCCGTACGGCTACGGGGCAGGTCGCAGCCACCTTCTAGCCCTTTAACCGTCGTAAATTCATGGGTGTGGCGTAGCTGGTAAGTTTCTTGGGTACGGCTTTCGGTGGGGGGATGGACAAAACTGCTAACCACATGGTTTTCACCCTCACAGGGTGCCCACATTAGCTCCACCGTGGCCAGGGTGGGGCGTTTACCAATTTGCTCTCGATAGGGCACCAAGCCATGGGCTTCAGGAAAGTGATTGGGGATGTAAACAAACCCCACCTGGGTCAGATCAAACACCTGCTGAGCCTGTTCAAGGGTAAGCGACTGCCAATCTAAGCCCAGATCTCGCCAAACATCAATCAAAGGTAAGCCCATTTTGGTGGGCATGCGCTCCCCACCATGCAAAATTGCCGGCACTCCAGCCGCCGCCAGGATCAATGCGGTCAGCGGTGTCACAGGAGCATGGCGTTGCCGACCGTCATAGGGGGCATTGAGCACCATCGGACGGTAATCAGCAGGGGGTACCCTCAAACACCCGCCCATTTGATCGTAGCAATCTAACATACCCGCCAGTTCTGGAATGGTCGGCCGCTTGATCCGCTGGGCAATCATAAAGGCCCCAATTTGTGCCGGGGTAGCGGTTTGTTCCAACATCATGCGCGTGGCTTGGGCAGATTCGTCTCGGCTAAGATGTTTAGAAGTATGGGTGCCGCTACCGACTT
>CALBPH010000359.1 GCA_937899365.1 uncultured Leptolyngbya sp. | reverse complement strand
AGCAGCAGCCCGGTGATCAGTGCTGGAAACCCCTGGCCAATGTAGCTCAGCACCCGCAGACTGCGGTCAGTAAATTTGTTGTGGTTAACTGCGCCGATGATCCCTAGGGGAATGGCAATGGCCCAGGTGACCAAAATTGACGCGATCGATAACAACAGCGTGTTGGGGATGCGTTCGGCCAGGACTTCCACCGCCGGACGCTGATAGGCAAAACTGACCCCAAAATTAAGCTTGGTCACCACCTGGTAAAGCCACTGAAAGTATTGCTGCCAGATGGGTTTGTCTAAACCAAACTGTTCTTCGAACTGCTTAATAGTCTCAGGGGAAATCTGTGGATTTTGCCGCTGGGCATCGAGGAAATCACCGGGGGCCAGCTGAATGATAAAAAAGCTAAAGGCCGATGCTAGCAGCAGGGTTAGCAACGCCTGCAGAATACGTTTGACCACATAGAGCGTGGTTTCACTGGTGAGTACCATCTGCAATGTCTGCAAAGGAGAACGAGATGGTGTGGATGTGGGCTCTGCGGTCATGGGCAGCTAGCGAATAGTTCGAACAATCAAAACCAACTGAGATTTAGTATGACAGTAACGTAGTTATTGGCACTCCGTCAGGTAGCTTTTGGCGACCGTTTAAGTCGTTTAGTTCGATCAAAAAGCTAAATCCTGCGATTGTTGCGCCCGTCTGTTGGATCAAGGTTGCAGCGGCAGCCGCTGTTCCACCAGTGGCCAGTAAATCGTCGACGATCAAGGGACGATGGCCAGCACCCAGGGCGTCTTGATGTACTTCGAGGCTGTCTTGACCGTATTCCAAGTCATAGGATACCTGGTGGACGGCGGCGGGCAATTTGCCCGGTTTGCGCACCGGGATAAAACTAAGGCCCAGCTGGTACGCCAGGGGCATGCCAAAGATAAATCCCCTAGATTCTATGCCGACAATACAGTCTGGTTGATAGTCGATTGCTTGTGCTGCCATCAGATCAATGGTGGCTTTTAATCCATCGGCGTTTTGCAGCAGGGTCGTAATATCGCGGAATAGGATGCCAGGTTTTGGAAAGTCGGGTACTTCACGGATTAAAGCCTGGATATCTGCGGTGGACTTCACGGCAAGGGCGGATGCAGGACGGCCTTATTTTATACTGTGCGGAGCTATGGGTGTGGATATTGGTGAGGGTTGGAATAGCTTCCTGGTGCAACATTGTGATGATTGCATTGTGTAATCAGGCTACTGGTGCTGCTGGTGAACCCATCTGGAGGTACTAAGCCCTCAGGAAATTCCGATCAAGATTCTGGTATAAACTAAATGCGCTTCTGAAAATCGCTGATCTATGGGCAA
>CALBPH010000358.1 GCA_937899365.1 uncultured Leptolyngbya sp. | reverse complement strand
GCCACCGAAACCGTTAATCGGGAGGGGCATTTACGCGCACGGGCAGGTATGTTAAATGCGTCGATGATGGGTGCGATCGCATTTCAAAAAGGGCTGGGGGTTACCCACTCCTGTGCCCATGCCCTCTCCACCGTATGCGACACCCACCACGGCCTGGCCAACGGCATTATGCTGCCGGCTGCCATGCGGTTTAACCTAGAAGCCGAGCCCGAAAAGTTTCTACGCATGGCGCGGGTCGTTAATACCTCTGCCCAAAGCGGGCAGGCCCTGATTGACTGGATTATGGACCTGTCCAATGCCATTGGTATCCCGTCTTCCCTCGGTAAGTTAGGAGTCTCGGCAGACACTGTGGAAAAGCTGGTCAGCGTTGCCATTGATGATGTCTGTCATCCCTGTAACCCGAGACCCGTCACCGAGAATGATTTCTATGCCATTTACCAAGATGCGCTTGCTGCGTGAGGATGAACCATGGCTGAGGTAATTTCTGTTGTTAATCCTGCCACTGAAACACTCATCAAAGAGATTCCTGTTGATGACGGTGCTGCCATTGCCAGCAAGGTAAAACGGGCTCGCGCTGCTCAGCCAGCTTGGGCGGCTACCCCCCTGTCAGAGAGAATTGAAGCGATCAAAAACTTTAGAAATTTGCTGGTGGAGCAAGCGGACTCCCTGGCGGCAACGTTAACGGCTGAAACTGGCAAACCCATTACCCAGGCAAAGAATGAAATTCTAGGAACGCCGTTACGGATTGATTTTTTTATTGAGACTGTTGCTAAGGTGATCACCCCCCAACAGGTCTATCAAGAACCCTGGCAGGCCATGCCGGGCACAGGAGACCTGGAGGAAGTTATCGCCTATGAACCACTGGGGGTAATCGCTAATATCTCAGCCTGGAATTATCCCTATTTTGTCGGTGCCAATGTGTTTATCCCGGCGCTGCTAACGGGGAATGCGGTGGTGTATAAACCATCGGAGATTGCGACAATGACGGGGCTTGCGATCGCAAGTCTCCTGCACAAAGCCGGGATTCCCCCAGACATCTTTACCCCCATCATCGGGACAGGATTAGCCGGAGCCACCCTGCTCAAACAGCCCATTGATGGTGTTTTCTTTACGGGGTCTTACCCCACCGGTCAGAGCATTGCCACAGCCGTAGCCCCCAAGTTAATCAAATTACAGCTAGAGCTAGGGGGTAAGGATCCAGCCTATGTGTGCAACGATGTCGACGTGCCCTCAGTGGCTGCAGGATTAGCCGATGGCGCTTTCTACAACAATGGTCAAAGCTGCTGCGCCGTAGAACGAATCTATGTACACACCGATAGTTACGAACCATTTATTGAAAAATTCGTCCAAACGGTTCAAGGGTTTAAGTTAGGGGACCCCACCCATCCTGAGACATATTTAGGTCCCCTCAGTCGCAAGCCCCAGGTTTCAATCCTCAAGCAGCAGCTCCAAGATGCCATCGCCAAAGGAGCCCAGCTGCTCTGTGGTGGTCAGCCCCTAGACCGTCCTGGCTGGTATTTAGACCCTACGGTTTTAACGGACGTCCCCCCCGAGATGCCCGTCATGCGCGAGGAGACGTTGGGTCCAGTGCTTGGGATTCAGCGAGTGAGCGATGACGCCGAAGCGGTGGCCCTGATGAATGATACAGCCTATGGGCTAACGGCCGCGGTGTACAGTTCGAAACGAGAACGGGCCGTGAAAATTTTAGAGCAGGTAAGTAGCGGGAGTGCCTATTGGAACTGTTGCGATCGCGTCAGCCCCCGACTGCCTTGGACGGGTCGAGGCCAATCGGGTATCGGCTCCACCCTTTCAACCCTAGGTATATCCACCTTTTTACAACCCCGTGGCTGGCATTTGAAAAAATGTTAGGGCGTTGAGCGTCCTATTTCACCCTAAAATGGACGCAGATATTTAGTCAGGACGTTTGTTTTATGTCTGTAGAAACCGTTGGTAATCCGCCACCTGAAGCTAATCAGCTCCGGGCTGAGATAGAAAAGCAACTGCCAGATATCATCGCCAGCTTTAGCCAGGTTCTACAAAAGCAGTTTGGGTTTAAAGATCTCCGTGTAGGTGGCTTCACCATTGTTCCAGAAGCAGCCGTCACCGACAGCATCTCATGTGATGAAGAAAGCTGTTCTATCGACTAAAAACAAGCAGAAAACAGACAAAAATCGTCATTGCAGAGTTTGGGTATGAATCGATCTGTAGGGTCTACAGGTTATCGATGTTTTGCAGATAAACGCATACCCAGACTCAGCACCACCCGAAAGTCAACCCTAGCTAACAAAAAATCGGTTCACGCTTGGTCAGCTAACGTCATCGCTATGCTGTCACGTTTTCTCTGTCTAAAATCTCTGAATAGATATCGACGATTTTACGAGTTTTCACATCCCAGGTAAACTCTTTAGCCCGTTGCAGAGCTTCATAGGACATATCGTGCCGCATGATATGGTCTTCAACCAGCTGAGCAATGTAAATAGCCAGTTTCTTGATCACAAATTCCCTAGAAACAGGACTAATTTTAAAGCCTGTCTTGTTGGTTACGTACTCACCAATACCGCCATTGTCAACCACAATGCAAGGCAGAGCGTTGGCCATAGCCTCTAACACCACGGCACCACCAAACTCACGAACAGAAGGGAAACAGAAAATATCAGACTCGCGGTAATGTTCTAATGTTTGATACTGTTCAATATAGCCAGTAAAGTGAACACACTCATCAAGCTCAAGATGTTTTACTTGATTCTTTAAGCTTGCTTCCTCTGAGCCTTTTCCCACAATCGTTAAATGAATTTTCTCTTTTACAGAGGCGTCCAGTCTGCCGATAGCATCTAAGAGCATATCAGCGCCCTTATAGGGGACAAGTCGCCCAACATACAACAGCTTAACTTTGTTGTCGACTGAAGCCTCAGTAGGCATCTTGTTTTGGGCAACATCGTCGTCAGATCTAACAAATGAGTTAGTAATACCATTCTCATAGAATAGTTCTATCTTCTCATCTTTAATTTTAGGAAACAGCTCCTTAATCAGGCCGAGTGTATAACTTGAGCCCGCTAAAATGTGGGTAGCTTTCTTATAGGTGGCCCGATAACCCGGAATTATGGAGCGACCTACCCAGCGAAGAAAATTAAAATAGGAATATTCTCGGCGACCTAAGTCCTTAAACCCGTCAGGAAAAGGAACGCCTCCATTAACTGGGCCTAAGATAAAGGGTGTTTTCTTACATGCCTTGACTGATTTCACAGGGTAGCGAGGCATCATTGGGGTAATGGTGTGAACCAAATCATAGTCACCACGAGCAATAGCGGCTTTAAATTGGCTATAAACTGCCCGATTAAATCCCCAATAAACTGGATAATTAAAGGTATTCCGAAGCGGCCAGATAATCTGCCCTTTATATAAACTTAAACGATTACCCAGGAGTTCAAGCTGTTTAATTGAAGTACTGTCTTCTATATAAGTAATATCTGCGTCTGGATGTACTTTCTCGAGTTCTTCTTTGTTACGCTCGTGGGTAACTAATGTGGTATCGACAAACCGACTAATACCTTCGTACAAACGATATCCTTCAAGGGGAACTGAGTTCCAGGCAGGATTACATTGTTCAATAATTAATAGTACTTTCAACTTATTCTTAGGCATTAATCTTGTTATCCTTCGATATACGACCTATTTTTAAAGCTCTTACTACTGTTGATACACGCTTCAATAGATGAATTCAGTACCGTGTAGTAATGGATATTGTCTTGTGATGCAATCTACTTCAAGCTCGTCTTCATAGCATTAGGTCTTTCCTGGCTTACAACTGTTGCAATCACACCAGCAGAGGGGGCTTAATTCTCTTCTGCGGTAACAAACTTAGAAAGTAGCTTAATGTAGGCTGACTGATAGTAGATGGCCGGCTCTATAATTTCATACGTCGGCGTATTGGGTTTAACAGCGTCAATATAAGCTTTCATGGGAGGCCCCGCAGCTATAGCCGCATCTCCAGAGTAGTTTTTATTTGGCCCGCCAGTAAAGAATCCAGGGGCGGGTCCCTTTTTAGAGGTGAGCGCGTTTTTAAACTCGCCTTGACCAAGCCACTGGTGATACATCTCATTGGCTGAGTGCTCGGCACCATAGTCATACATGTTAGTCAGGTATACAATGCCTAACGGATTCACTCCATGGAAATAGTTGACGGCTCCCAATGCTCGTTCGATATAAGCGGGTGATTCTGCCTCGTGGATGCCCAACATAACGGGATCGTAATTCATGCTGCCATAGTTAGCCTTGGTCATGTTACTACCCCAGTGATACTGGGCATCAGGCATGTGGGAGCGAAAGGGATCAAGCACATCGTCGTTACCGTAGTCTTCCGGATGGTACTCAATCAGTTTGTCTTCTAAGTTCGTTAAAATCTTCTCCGTTATGGCGCTGTCAGCATCGGGCAGTTGAGAATAGAAAATGAGGGCATCTCCCTGCCAGGGATCGTAGCGAGACCAGGGGCCATCCCTATAGGGCTGAGCCAACGCAATATTCTCAACAACGTAGTCTGAATATTTAGGGTCGCCGGTTGCAGCAAAGAGATAAACGGCAGCACTTACCGTGGTACCCAACTGAGGCTCAGCCTTCATGTCGGCATCTCCAGCTTTAATTTCGCCCGTGTCACAATCGGTTTCAACCGGATTGTTTTGAAACCAGTCCCAGGCCGATCTAGCTCGCGATGTTAGCTCAGCAGCGTAGTCTTCTAGCTCAGGAATCGCCTGCATTTCGACGGCCGCATGGGCAAACATACTTGCGATCGCAATTGTAGACGATGAGCACTTGGGGCCATAATATCGAGGGCGCGTATCCTTACTAGGAATAGGGCTAGGAGGATCATAATCTAGCGTGCCAAGCTTAATAAAAGCTCCGCCATCATCATCCTGCATCCGTATCAGCCAATCCAGCTCAAACTTTATTTCATCCAACAGATCAGGAATTCCATTACCTGACTCAGGAATATTAAAGTCGTCTGTCCAGATTTTTGGATTTTGTCCATAGGCACTCAAAAGCTGATGGACTGGTTGCAGGGCATACGTAACATATTTATTAGTGTCACCAGCATCGAACCAGCCGCCATGCATCGCTCTCTCTGACAAGGGATTGAGCTTATCATCCACAAAACGCGCCTGGGTATCTTGTCCAGGCCCCATGTAGGCTGCTTCATCAGTCCAGCGGGCATCGGCAAACGGTTCTCTTTTTGAAAATCCACTACGCTGATAAAAAAACATTTTGGTAGCAGCAATTAAGACATCTCTATAGACATCTGTGCGAATCTCAAATTCAGCCGAACGAATCCCCCCATCTTCACGCACAAGAACATACTTTCCTGGCTTTTCCAAGTCTGAGAAATCAACCCACCAGGCACGCTCTCCTGACTGTGAATGAACAGAACCCCCAGCCCACTGCTCCGGAGTAATAACATCAACAACCTGATCGGTTTCTACATTTCTCAACTCATAGGGTTGCTCTCCATTTAGTGAGCCAATGACAACGGCAACCTTTGGATCCTGGGGACGATAGCCAAACTGATCCACTAGAACTTGAAACTCTACAACCTCTAATTTTTTAGACCCATCTGAGCAGCTCAGCATGCCAGCTGCAACAACAACAGCAGCTATATTAGAGAGTCTTCTTAAGCTTGTATGAGAAGGCCACCGCATAGACTTAACCATAGGAGTCTCATATAAGCGGAAACGTTAAAAATTGTTGTAGAGATCAATGTAATAATCTCAAAATAGTTTCAAAAATACAAATACATCTCTAGCAAATCTGAGCTAAGCTTCATTGCCAGCTACCTTGACGCCCCATAAGTCCCGAGAGTGTTCCCACCCCCCGATAAATTCTGAGCAACGCTCGAGCTGCCTTGGCTTTACCCAATAAAAGAGATGGGCCAATAGAAATTACCCCCATTACAACCAACCCCAATCCTTTGATAGCTCGAATAGTCTGAGTCTTCAATGAAGGATACAGCTCTGATTCAATTAAACTATGAACACTCCAAGACCAGAGTCCCCTCTTTAGAATCCAATCCAAAGCCAGCCGCTTATCAGCAACCGGCTCATACAGAACAGCCTCATCAGCCCAAATAATCTTATACCCCTGCTTGTTCAAACATGAAAACAGATAGGCATCTTCTGCCCCATTTTGAGCAAAGCGATGATCAAAGAGTGGCTCATCCTTCTTGAGGGCCTTCAAAATCTTAGTGCTGAACATCACATTGCCTGTGAATGCGGTATGCATCCTTTCGCCAGTTTCATGGCGTTCATATCCGTGAAAGTTACCCGCCTTGATCCAGTCAGGCACCTGCTGTTCTTTCTTATAAACAGGAATGACAGGACCAGCGACAATCTCAGCATCAAATTTTTTCTGATTAATCAACAGCTCCTCTAACCATTCTGAGGTGGCAGTTTCATCATCATCTAACATGGCAATAAAGTCCGAATCCTTGCAAGCCTCACTAACACAGCGGTTACGAGCATACGTAACGCCTTGATTCGTCTCTACAAAATATTTTAGCGGCCACTGAAAAGAGGGCTCAATTTCCTTAACCGTCATTTCCGCAGAACCGGTAGCATCATTATCAACAATAATGACTTCTATTACTGGGGTAGGAATTCGAGTAAAGGTGAGGTTGTTTAAGGATTCTAACAAATCCTGCAAAATGTTAGGTCGCTTATAAGTTGCCGCACAGATCGAAATCTTCATCAAATTTGTAGGTGAGCCAGGACTATAGTTAATATCAGACGGTTGGTCAGAGACTATCTGCATCTTTTAAGTTAGGTGAGTAGATTAGAGTTTGACTAGACGACCTAAACCAATTTCAGAAACACCTCAGCTGAAACGTAGCCGCAGTCAGTGGATAAAAGCAGGCATGGGCAATACAGGTTTAGAATGCCCCACGTACAATTACGAATAGAAACTAGAAAGATTGTTCCTATGCTGGACACAGGTTATACCTCAAGTGCTGATTGCAATTTTCCTGAGCTATAGACCCTAATAGCATCTGTTAACCCCCAGAAGCGTCCTTGTAGGTTTTCAAATCATCCAGAAATTTAGTATGTAAGCCATAGTTACTATTGACAAAGCGCTGCAAAAATTCGTCAATAAAGTCTTTATATAAGGGACGACCTTTGTAAGGAGATAAATAGCTTTTAAATATCCCCTTCTTGTAAGGTACCGTGTATTTTGAGGTGCCTGTACGATGATCGACCAGGTGTTTCTTGCCAAGCCAATAGTGTCGACTCAGAACAGTTGGAATACGGGAGCAATTCGGTGCAAGAAAATAGGATTGATTGAGCTTCCGCCAGGCTAAATAAAATGTGTCTTTATCGCCCATGGCATGCTGATACCAAAACTCTGATCCAAGATTCATCCACTCAGCCAGGTTGAGTGCTTTCCAGCAAGACACCTTATCAAAAAGTAGCAGACCAGTTTCAAATTCTGTATCGCCGTTGTAGGGCATCCCTACATGTTGCCAGACAGGTTTATCTGGCAACAGTAAATGACGCTGATAATCAGGAAAAAAGATGGCTCTATTCTCTTTATATTCTTGGGTTTCAAATAGAAATTCCAAGTTTCGCACAGGAAAACAATCGGCATCAATAAACATCACTTCGCGCAAGCGCGTATTGAGAATAGCTGCCGTTTTAATAGGAAAACCGCGCATCTGCTTTAGAGGTCGATTTTCGCAGTAGTCCATAACATCATGAAGTGTCACACCGTGTTCAATAAGTGCGGGTCTTGCCCACGGTGGAATCTCATCCTCTCCAGCATGCCAGATTTCGATCGGCAGCGTCGCTCCATAATGACGCAAAAGACGAACTACAACATATGCACTCTCTAAATACGGACCCCCTGCGCAGAGAATAAACCCTCTTCCTGAGAAATCTTCTAATGCAGGTGCAGGTGCCTCAACCTGTTTGGCAAATAAATCTGCAGCATTAGCTGCGTTGATATCGTATTCTAATAAATCATTCATGGATTAATCCTGCAATTTAATAGAGCTGCACCACATGAGACGCTATGAAAAAATCTAGATGGACCTAAGTAGTTTTCTTCTCAACACAGAAATAGACGTACTTAATAATGCAAAGTTTCATTTATCTTGACCAATATATCGAAATATCCCTGATTTACTGCATTTATGCCCTAAAATCACGTCTTATATAGAAGACTTGCCCTGGCTTATTTTGGGCTGACTCTACTAAATTCACCTCTGAAAGCGTCTAATGCCATAGACCTTTACTGGAAGACAAGGCAAATATGAGATAACTTTTTGATTTCGACAAAAAGACACCTACTTCGACAGAACTAGGTTTGTCAAACTATCAGTGACTTTTTACCATCTCAGTTATAATTTTGGGATTGTCCTCTACTGAACTAGCAATATCATTCAAGAATTTTTCTTTTCTTGTTTTTAACCAATCCGAAGTTATTTTTGATGCATCCTCTATTTTTTCAACATTCCAGTCGTGTATTTCACTCGACAAAAGACGAGCAAACTCTTCTGGTTTATCAGTAACTTTGACAATTGGAGAGATTAAGGAGATTCCCCTCATAGATGTTGGCGTAGCGACAATGGATGAGCCTGACGCAAGGGCATCAAGAGTTTTTATTTGTATACCACTACCACCAAGCATAGGTAACGCGATTACCTTAGCTTGAGCCATGAAGACCTGAGAACTGGGAACAAAGCCGTCATACTTAACATTCGGATATTTTTCAATTAACCATTCAGCTCCTTTACCAGCAACATGAATGGATAATTGGCTTGATAATTCAGGATAAACAGACTTAAAAAACCACTGCAGCCCTTCCTGATTAAACTTCCAGGTCCAACTACCAATCAACCCAATATCAAACTTCTTTTCAATCACCTGTTCAAACATTTTTTCTGGGCCTAGGGGTAGCGCTAAAACTTTAACGTTATTGACATCTTGAAGATTAGAAAAGTAATTGGCATTTTGCTGAGTCAATGTCCAAACTTCTGTCGCCTTTTCGGCCAATTTGGATTCTACTTTTTTGACTTTTCTAGCTTCTCGAGCATACAGATATCTTGTCAGAAAATTATTTGAGCCATTAAAGTGGCTCAAATATATTTCATGCTCAATATTATGGGCAATAAATATGACTTTACTTCTACCGCTAACCAGCTTAGCTAACCAGCCTAGCTGGGAATGATCAATGAAGATCACATCATATTGCTTAGATGCTAAAAGGCTTTTAACTAATTTTATATAAGTGTTCGAATAGAACTTAGCAGCTGAATAAGGCAATCTGACAAAGAAACTCAAAATAAGCCAGAGGATAGCGTCAGTTTTTGCATTGCTTGTTTCTATATGGCGTTTTTCCACCAATATTTCATGGGATTCTGGCTCAAACCCATCATCTTTTCGCATGTAGCCTACTACTGAGACCTGATATCCATTTTGTCTCAGCCCCTCAATAAAGGCCTGAGATGCAACTTCACCCCCAGTTTTCTTTTGGCTGGGAAGTAGCGTAGTTAAGAACAAGACATTAGTTGCTTTCATTACTACTCAGATAAACCTTTTTAACTCCATAGACAGCTAAAGGCATTATTTTAGATTTCATCATGAAAAATAAACCTCTAAGGATGAAATCTAAAATAATGCCAAACCTCTTAGCCTTAAAAAGCATTTATAGCCAATGCTTTTGTCTCATTGTCTAGACCAACTCAAACTGTTAAGGCTCGTATCAAAAAAAATGTATTATTCTCTAAATATGACCTACATACTCAAATTGACAATCTACTCCTCCTAGAAAGACTCAAATTATCCAACCATTGTTCCTTAAAAGCTATTTGTACCTTTTTTTAGAGAACAGTGTTGTGGGAGACGCCATTACCTACCTAGTTTTAGTGATTCAAAGCCAGACTACTCATAAAATCACTTTTCATATTTAATCAAATCAAATGGAGAAGTTCTTTAAAGACTACGAGATTGCTGTTGGCTCTAACCATAGCAAGACTACCTCAGTCAAATTTATAGCTATTATTTAGCTAGTAATCCTAGGCTGTTGCTTTCCTATGATAAAAGAAAACCAATAACCACAACGTTATGAGTTTAAATAACTCAGAAGTCAGGGTAGCCCAGGCTGCACCTTGCCAAGAAAAACGAGGGATAAGATATAGGTTTGCGCCAAAATTAATAAAAGCAGCTGTCACCTGCAACATACTTCTAGCTCTGTGAAAACCGGCACCGGTTAATGTATCGGCTGCAATAAATTGCAGTGTGGCAATCAAATGAATAGGCGCTAGCCATACCAATACACCGGCAGACTCAGCATACTCTGTCCCTAAAATACTTGCCGTAAACGGAGCAATACTGAGTAATGTAATTGTTGAAAGAATTCCGTAGCCAACAGCTACAGGAACCAATTTTAACGCAAAAGTTAGACCCGCTTTAATACCAGAAGCACCATGACGGAGGAATCGGGTATAGGTAGCGCTCATTACCGCAATAATAATGATGTATCCAACATCGATAAATCGATAACCGGCAGCATAAATACCAGCGGCGTCAGCAGTCCCCAAGCTGACCAACATGGTTCGATCAATCTGTCCGTTTACGGTTTCAGCAGACTGCGAAATTGCAAAGAAAAAGCCTTCAGTAAATTCAGGCGGATATTTCTTTAAGTTGAATATAGGGCTACCAAATAACTTGTTAACCGTTAATAACGATACAGTCGCTGGCAAGATGGAGCCTAAACAATATAAGCCGCCCCAGGCGACAATATTACCATCTTCAAAGAATACTAGTAGGGCAACGGCTGCAAGCAGTTTACCTATACTGAAGAGAATACGACTTTGAGCATTAAGCTTAAATTGGTCAAAGGAAACAAAAGCCTTTGACGTCAAATCAAATATTTTTCCGCCTAGCAAATCGGCTAGCAATATAAATAAAACTAGCAGTAGCGAAGTGTCTGGGGTGAAAATCACCTTTACCAGACCTAACATGATAGGGACTAGTCCCAGAACAAACAGAGAAGAGGTTAGTAATGTAGTGCCCCAATACCCTCTAAAGAGTTTTGAGTCTCTTGAAACATACTTAAGAAAAATATCGGAACTGCCACAGCCGACAAACGGAAACAGCAGTTTAACAAATGCCGCAATACCGATAAATATTCCGTAGGCTCCAGCGCCCAGGACTCTAGCAACAATAATAAAATAAGCACCTTGAATAAAGATACCGATTATTTGAGAAGACAACATCCACATGCTGTCTTTAAGTAAAGATTTACCTAATATTGTTTTGAGTTTAGAAATAATTTTTTTCACCTCACTCACTAAGTCTTACTGCCATAAAATCAGATAAATACAGCCTAAATATTAGTTTCAGTTCTTCCCAACGGCTTAATCCTGCTCTTGATTTTATCGCCCATAGGGTTACCGCTTTCGATGAGACTAAATCTATCAAAGTCTGTCAGATACTTCGATTCAAAGGCCATCGTAAAGCTCGTTGAGCAAATTAAAATCCAAAAAATACTGTTGGGTGCTAGCAGTGAAGATTCTGCCAAATTAATTAATACGATATAGAGGCTATAGGCTGCCGGAAAGCAGCTTACCCATGTTTTAAACAATCGTATTCTAGAAAGCCCCCTAAGTAGAGTTAGCCACAGCACCAATGACACCAGAACTGTTCCGATAATGCCAATTTGTAGGGTCATATCCAAAAAACCGTGGTGCGCGTCTGGCACTTCCCAACAAGCTCGTTGCCAGACAAATAGGGACGGTCCTGCTGTCCCATGCCAAAAACCACCAAGCCCCTACCCCAGCCAAGGGCGAGTACCAATCATCGCATAAATGTATTCCCAAATGTCTGTGCGGCCTGTCAGAGTTGGATCTTTACCAATTAATCCGAGAGCAAAGGTCATCAGGGGAACGTAGGCAACGCTGATAAGTATGGCTGCAGAGATCAGAAAAATTAGTGATAGGAGAAACTTACGAGTTTCTGCCTTAAATGATTGAAGCAGTACAATGATGTTCAAAATGAAAAAAGAATTGATTAATGCCCCTCCAGATCCAGTTTTATTAATCATTTGGAGAGAAAGCATTAAACCGATAAAGTACAGCCACCTGAGAGATTTAGCCTTCACCTCATTGAACATGATAAACATGATGCCAGAGGACAGTACCATCATTTTTCCAGCCCCATTTTTATGGGTAAACACCCCTCGCCAGGCCCCTGGATGAACGGGTGGTCCCATAATGCCGTACTGCGGTAGTGCATAGGCAAAAACAAAATTCAGTACAGCTATCGTTAACATTACATAGCTGAGTATTGTGAGCTGTTGTTTTAACGTATATCGCCCCGCTAAGTAAACTGCAAACAACATATTACAAGTCGCAAATATGCCTCCAGTCTGTGATTGATCTGGGGCAAACGACCAAAGAAATGATAGAGCTATTAAAGTATTAGCCGCAATCAGTAATGGGTTACTTAAAAGGATATAGATTGTTCGTTTATATCTGCATGCCACTAAAATAAGCGTAAGCAAATTATGGGCAACATAGAACAAATGAACGAGGGTATAGTTAACCGCGTCGTAGCTAAATCCATCTCCTTCGCTGGCTCCCCCGCTGAGAACCACCATCAAAACCGCATCTGTAAAGAAGAAGAATGAAATGAAGACGTAAGTAAATTCAACTTTTTCTAAAAGTCTTTCAAAGAACTCTTTACGAGATGATTTTATTTCATCTGATTCTCTCGATGGCAGTTCACCAGCCGAGACAGTTTGAATCACCATAAAACAGCAGAAATATAGGGATTTTAAAGAGTGATAGATGGTTTTATATCTAAAATGCTATTTCAAACCACAAGATATCAAAGATGCTTTACTAAAGTCCTGAAGGAATGTTGTAGGTATCAGGGTCATAGTTTTTGTTAGTGCCGTTGATATCTACAATAAAGAAGTCAATGGCAACAATAATCGCTAATGCTAGTGCAAAGCCAGCGACAATTCCCATGGCTATAATCTTCACAGCTACTTGGGAAGATGGATTTTCAGGAGGAACAGCTGGGGCAATGATTTGAATAAAGTTGGTCAGCTGATTTTCTTTAACCTGTAGTTCTTGACGTCTACCCAACAGTTCTTGATACGTTTCTTGGGCTGCTTCTAGGTTTCGTACTAAATCTCGCTGCCGCTGTTCAAGTTCTGGGAAAAGGTCTACACGCTCTTTATATCTCTGAGCATTGGTTTCGACCGCATTCAAACGTCCTTCTAAAGCGACTATCTTAAGTTGATTAACGACATATTCTTCAACGAGTAGATCTCGAATAGAACTCGCTTGAAGTCCTGATTCTCCAGCTGCTGCATTCGGTAGAGAGACAGCTCCTTGTCCCCCTACTTGCAGTAACGATTCTTGAATAGGGCCACCCGCTAAAATCTGCGTAGACTCATTTAAAAGATTAGTTAGAGACGCTTCCTGGGCTCTCAAACGTTGCAGAATCGGGCTCTCTTCTGTGAACTCGACCTTTTGTATGGCTATTTCGCGACGAACTGCGTTGATATCTGCCAAAATGTCTTGAATTTGGCTAGATTGACTCAGCGTATTTGACTGAATAGCTTCAGAAACCGTGAGGTTAAGCTCATCGCGTAAATTCGCCTGAACATCGTACAGTCCTCTGAGCTCAGCTTTTGCTTCGTCTTGTTCTATGCGTACATCATTCAGAGCCGCAACAGCAATTGCTTGCTCCCCTGATAAGTCGACAATATTATAGGTTTCTCGAAAAACACGCAGTTCGAATTCCGCTTGTCTAACTTTTTCAGCATTTACAGGTAGCTGACGATCTAGAAATTCCCCTGCACTTTCAGTATCTACCTGGGTACTCGCTAGCTTCTGTGTCCGATACAATTCCATCAGGGTGTTGACCGCATCGGCTGCTGTTACTGGATCTAGATCCAGATAGGTAAAGGCCAAAACGTCCGTTTGAAATACTACTTTTACTTGAAGATTTGTCCAAAAATCTTCGACTTTCAACGGCTCGCCCTCATCATTCTTTAGCTGAAGCGTGTCAATGGTCTTCTGGATGAGGGGTTTTGACGTAATAATTTCAATTTCAGAATTTAGCTGAGTTCCATAACTAATGGTCTTTAGAGGGCCTCCATCTTCGTCCAGTCCAGTCAGTGAGGCTGCTCGGTCCGGTTTGAATAAAAGTTTTCCTTCTGCTAGATAGGTTGGCTTTGTCAGTGATGCAACTGTGGCAGCCCCTAAAACCGTTAGGACAAATGCTGACGCTGCCGGAACAATTCCGCGACGAGTTGCTGCAAATAGATACTGAAGGTTGAGGTCAATAACGTTACGAATAAAGTTCATAGTAAGTTAGGCTGCCAACTAGAAGTATCAATAAGTAAGAACAATAGGTTGAGAGAGGTAAGCAACACTAGCTATCGAATCCCAAAGAGCCCTAGAAGCAAGTTAGTCAAGGGCGAGAATATTAGACCAGCAGTATCTGAAGTGGCAGCAAGACCTGAACGACCGACAATAATGGTGTCTCCTTCCTGAAGAATAGGATTTTGCTCATCATTAACATCTTGGGCAAGGTTAACATCTACCTTTTGTTGAGCCACGGTACCGTTAGGATTGAGACGAATCAGCTCTACACGACTGGTGCGAGCCCGAGTATTAAATCCACCAGCGGTTAGAATAGCCTGATTGAGAAGAGTATCTGGCGAAACGGAAAGAGCTCCAGGGGAGGGAACTTCACCAACAACGTTTACCGTGATCGTAGCCGGGGCAAACGTAGTGTTGGCTAGTGTAAGCACCTCTACGTTGTCGATGGATTGGGCGGTAGGAACCAGAATTTGATCACCGTCTCGCAGTAAGGGATCTTGGCGTAGGTTACCACTATCTACAAAATCCCAAAGATTAACCTGAATAAGTTCAGCCCTGCCCTGGCGTTTAATCTGTACCGAGCGCACATCTGCAGCGCGAGTAATGCCGCCTGCATTACTGATTGCCTGGGTTACACTTGGCCAAAAACGAGTACGACTTTCACTTGCTTCAGACTGTTCGCCTGCTTCGGAACTCACCTGGAGTGTATAACCACCGGGGCGTTTAATTTCACCAACAATGCCTATCCTGATGGGGCGTGGCTGTAGCAGTTGAAATGTCACGAGTGGATTACGCATATAGGTGCTGTAAGCATCAACTACCTTTTGCTCAGCCGCAATCGGGTTTAGACCGGCGACATCAACCTTACCCACCCAGGGCAATGTCAATGAGCCATCTAACAAAATGATTTGATCAATAGGTTCTAGGAACAAGGGATGGTTAACCAGCACATCCACTCTAATTTGATCGCCAGGCCCTAATGTGTAGGTTTCTAAGGCAACGGTCGACTCGCTGGAGTTTTCCCACTGGGCCGTAGTCGGGACAGGAACAGCCTCTAGGGACGGCAACTGAGCAACGGTTGGGGAGGCTGCAAGGTTGAGGGAAAGGCTGCTGAGGAATAATGTTCCTACAAGTTTAAAGACCTTTGAGCGCATATCTTGTTGCCCAGAGGCACGTAACAGTGGGGGTAAACTGAGCTTAGATGAGGGCTGATTTTTGGCTGGGAATTGAACGATTTCCATAGCTGTCTTTAGGAAAATGTAGGCAAATTAAAATTGCAGGCCAGTTGGAGCCAACTCAGTTCTAGGACTGAACTACAACTGATAAAGTTTCAATTTCTCTTATATCTGGCTTATTCAGGTAAACAAAAGAAGCCAGCACTCTTGCACAGATTCACCATACTGATACATGATGCCCGTTATCGCTCCGAGTATTTATTTCAAAAATTGCAATTCAACCAAGTTTCGTAAATTTATGATTTAGCTTTATCAGATCTACAAGCCGATGTTCACCCTTAAGGATGCATAAATGTCGATATATGCTACGAAGACACGACAACGGAGATATTAAGGATAAAAAACGGCGTTGCTGATTCTCGGGATGATTTTGTCTGCAAGATACTGTCAAATAGCATGTCTAACCGATCGGTTCATCC
>CALBPH010000357.1 GCA_937899365.1 uncultured Leptolyngbya sp. | reverse complement strand
GATTTAGTCCATTGAGTGCGGTGCCCGCTGCTTTTTTATCAAGCACGACCAATCCTCCTACAGCTTTCAGAAATTTCGCAAGTTTGCACCCCAAGGGGACGAGTTTGCCCAGGCTGTCAGCTGGTGGGAGAGCCTGCGAAGCGATGCCGATGCCGACTATGACGACGTTGTCGTATTTGACGCCCAAGAAATTGCCCCCACCGTTACCTGGGGCATCAGCCCAGACCAAGCTATTGGCGTAGATGAAGCCATTCCCAAGCTGGCAGCCTTTACCTCAGATGCGCAACAGCTGATCCAAGAAGCCTATGCCTATATGGACCTGGCCCCTGGCCAGCCCATGCTGGGCACCCCCATTGACGTATGCTTTATCGGCAGCTGCACCAACGGTCGTCTCAGCGATTTACGAGAAGCGGCCAAGGTGGCCCAGGGTCGTCACGTAGCCACAGGCATCAAAGCCTTTGTTGTTTCGGGGTCAGAACAGGTGAAACAGCAAGCCGAAGCCGAAGGGCTAGATAAAATTTTTGTGGAAGCTGGTTTTGAGTGGAGAGAACCCGGCTGCTCCATGTGTCTGGCCATGAACCCTGACAAACTAGAGGGTCGACAGATCAGTGCATCGTCTTCAAACCGCAATTTCAAAGGACGACAGGGATCTTCCTCGGGACGCACCCTACTTATGAGCCCGGCAATGGTGGCCCTGGCAGCGGTCAACGGCCAAGTTAGCGACGTACGCAGCTTGTTGCAACCGGCATAGCTCTTAAACACAGAACCTAGGCCAAGGAAACCAAGCCCCAGGGGAGACGCAGCCCCAAACACAGGCCAAACTTGCCAGGCAAGAAAATTTTCCTTAGCGAGATATAAACAACTGCAGCACAAAGGTTTCGCTTTTCTTAACCTTTTGATTACCTTCTGTTAAGGCTTTGCTTTAATCATGTCGGTAATATCGACTAAGCGAGCTTTGCTGCGCTGTCAGGGGAACCACTTGCTTTAACTATCGATTAGCTCACAAAACCATTTTTTTGGTCATCGACAGTCACCCCTGGTAGCCGTTATATCAGCTTTATTTTTAGCAGAGTTATTCAAGCATTGCCGTTGGCTAAAATACATCTCTGCCGTCGATTGCTCATACAGCATTCACAGGGGCCTAGTTTTTTCTATGTCAGTATCCCAGCTCACCCAAAGAACTCGCACATCAGACCACTACATTGCACTGCTTGAGCAGCTTTATCACGAGCGTAATTTAACTCAATTTACGGCGGGTCACAGCATTCCCCTAAGACGCAATGAAATCTACGTTATCTGCCGGGGCATTGTGCAGCTGCACACCATTCACCCGGACGGTAGCGAAACATTATTGGGCCTAGCTGGGCCATCCATGCCCTTCGGTCTGAGCCTGACGGGTGTTAGCCCCTATTGGGCAACCGCTCTAACCCCCGTGGATGTTTTGCCCCTAGCGATGGCAGAGTTAGAAAATTCGCCGACGTTAATGGCCGGTTTGTTCTCCCACCTATCTCGACGTCTCCAGCAGTCAGAAGCCTGGCTAGCCCTATCTGGCAAACGCTTAGTGGCAGACAGGCTACGGCAGCTTCTAATTATGCTGGCCCAGGAGTTTGGCAAGGTAGAACCCCAGGGGGTCAAATTAACCATCCGTTTAACCCATCACCAGTTGGCCACAACCATTGGTACTACCCGCGTCACTGTTACTCGTTTGCTCAGAGACTTTCGCAAAGAAGGGTGGCTCACAATCCATCAGCGTTATCTCATTGTGCCCCTGAGCATGGTTAATTGAGTTGCGATCGCAAAGCCCCTAGGCCAGCCAACCAAGAGAGCCGGGTGGTCATGCAATAAAACCATCAGCTGACCAATAGTCCTAAAAACACCTGTAGATATTTGGCAAACGGCCAAACATCTACAGGTGTTTCTGATATTGAAGACAACCCCATCGGCTAAGCACACTCTTTAACAGCATCGGGCAGCACCACCACCGTTTAATAGTTTTTGCTGATGTTCGAGATAGTCTGCAATTCACATAGACTTCAGAGTTTATTGAGAGATATGAAGCGCCCTCGATATTTGTACTTATCTCCAGACCTTTCCAAAAAACCGGTGATAACCTGAATAGTCGTAAACCACAATCAAAATTGTTCAATTATTAGTCTTGCTGATATTCAAATCAGACGGTCATGTCTGGTAGTGAATTATCTAGCTACCTGGGTTAAGCTGTCCCAAATGGATCTTGATTGATCTAATTATTCAAAAACTCGCTAGACATTCGAACCATCAGGAATATTTGAAAACTTTGGGGAGCGAGGATTCAACCTTGAGCCCTATGCTTATTTGCTTGCATTTGCTCCAACGCACCTCGGTGCCTGCCCAATGAAATTTCACACCAGACTTAACTATTCATGTTGACAACGTCTAAAGCGGCCATATCCTTTGAGGGGTTTATCTCTAAAATTCGCCCCTTATTAAGTCGCGTATACGCTGAGGAGCAGATCAATGACCTTGCTCCAAAACTATACGATCTGACAAAAGCGCATCTCAAAGCCCATGCCCAAGAAGATTTGGGTAAGTGGGATCAAGACAAGATCTTGTTAATTACCTACGGTGATAGCATCTGCAGCGACAATGCATCCCCGCTACAAACACTGCATCAGTTTCTCAATACTTACCTAGGTGAAACCGTTACAGGCGTCCATATTCTGCCATTTTTTCCCTACAGTTCTGACGATGGCTTTGCCGTTATTGACTTTTTGGCAGTCAATGAGACCCTGGGTAACTGGGCGGATGTCGAGGCCATTGGGCGCAACTTCAACCTGATGTTTGATCTGGTTGCAAACCATGTGTCTAGCCAAAGTGAATGGTTTCAGCAGTTCAAGCAAGACCAGCTGCCAGGTCGCGACTACTTTATTAGCCTGCCCGACGATACACCCACCTCAGATGTGGTACGCCCACGCAGCAGTCCCCTGCTAACCCCGGTGGAAACCACCCGAGGCTTGCAACATGTATGGACTACATTTAGTGCCGATCAGGTGGACCTCGACTATGGCAATCCCGACGTCTTCCTAGAATTTGTCAGCATCATGCTGGGCTATGTCGAGCACGGCGCTCGCTACATTCGTCTAGATGCTGTGGGTTTTTTATGGAAGTCCTTGGGAACCTGCTGCATTCATTTACCCGAGACTCACACCTTAATTCAGACCTTCCGCGAGATTCTACAAATGGTGGATCCAGGTATTGCCCTGATCACCGAAACCAATGTGCCAAATCGTGAAAATCTGAGCTATTTTGGCGATCGCAACGAAGCCCACATGATCTACAACTTCAGCTTGCCACCACTGCTGCTGAATGCGTTGATGCAAGGCCGCTCAGATCACCTAAAAACCTGGATGATGAGCATGCCGCCAGCCCCCATTGGCTGCGCCTACTTTAATTTCACCGCCTCCCACGACGGCATTGGCATGCGCCCCACCGAAGGGCTGCTAGAAGAGGCGGAGTTTGAAACCCTTATCGATACCATGCGCAGCTTTGGTGCCCAAATTAGTATGCGCAGCAAGGCTGATGGTAGCGAGTCGCCCTACGAGATTAATATTTCTCTGTTTGACGCCCTCCAAGGAACGGCCCAGGGTCCTGACCAATGGCAAATTGAGCGATTCCTCTGCTCACAGACTGTCATGATGTCCTTAGAAGGCATTCCCGCGTTCTACATCCACAGTCTGTTAGCCACCCCCAATGACACGGAGAAGATGCAGCTCACCGGCCACAATCGCTCCATCAATCGTCACTGCTGGCATAAACAACAATTAGACGCGCTCCTAAATGATCCTGAGTCTGCCCAGTCAATTGTCTTAAAAGAGCTTTCACGACTGATCCAGATTCGTCGTCAGCAAAAAGCGTTTCACCCGAATGCCACCCAATACACCCTGCATCCAGAAAACCCTGCACTACTGGCATTTTGGCGTCAGAGTATTGCCCGCGATCAGAGTATCTTTTCGATTCATAACCTCAGCAACCAATCCCATTCCCTGCATCTGAGCGCCTTAAATTTAGTCAACACAGATACCTGGCTTGATTTGATTAGCGGCGAACACTTTGAGGATTTACATGCGGTTTATCAACTGAAGCCATACCAGTCGGTTTGGCTAACCAACCGCCCTTACTACAATCCCGAAAATACTCCTGACCAGGTAGATCTAGAATTTCTCTACCAGGTTTAAAGACCACGGAGTCATTACACACTATCGCTGGTCTGACCAATGGGAGTGACTAACCCATCAATGCTGGTGCTTCCCTTATCTATCTGATACTGCGCTAAACCGGCTGGCCCTTTTTTCTGGGCCCAAGATGATAGCGTTGGTCGCTGTCCCTGGTAGTCATACAGAGGAATTCCATAACCACAAGACGTCTGAACCCGGTGGATATCTACCATAATTATCTGCCGGGCACCGGGCATCGTCTCAAAATGAGTAACCAAGTCAGTCCAACCCTCTGTGTTGGGTAATATCACCCTACCTTGACCATACAGTCGCAAAATCAATGGCTGACGGTCAAAGCTACAAAACATCAGCGTAATGCGGCCATTGTCGACCAGATGGGCAGAGGTTTCATTGCCGCTCCCGGTCAGGTCCAGGTAAGCCACACGAGTAGGCGACAAGATCTGAAACGTATCTAAGCCTTTGGGAGATAAATTAACATGGCCATTCGGCATCAAAGGGGCCGTGGCCACAAAGAAAAGCTGCTGCTTTTGAATAAAGTCTTGGTGTGATGAAGCCAGCTCAGAAAACACCTTAGCCATGTAGAAGTCTAATGAGGGGAAAACCTGGTATCACGCTACCATAGGAACTCGGTAACGTCGTCTACGGTAGCGTCTCAAAACACTATGGCCCAAGCAACGTCTAAAATCATGTCGGTCAGCGGCCGCGGTATTCCTTTATCGGGTAATGACATCGATACGGATCGTATTATTCCGGCTCGGTTTCTGCGCTGTGTGACCTTTGACGGCCTAGGTCAAAACGTTTTTGCCGACGATCGGGCCCAAAGTAACGGCACCCACCCCTTTGAGCAACCCCAGTACCAAGGGGCTAAAATTTTAGTCGTCAATAGTAATTTTGGCTGTGGTTCATCGCGCGAACATGCTCCCCAAGCGATTATGCGCTGGGGCATCGGTGCCATTGTTGGCCAAAGCTTTGCCGAGATTTTCCTGGGCAATTGTGTTGCCATCGGCATGCCCTGTGTTACGGCCACACCAGAACAGATTACGCAGCTCCAGACATTGATTGCCGACTCCCCTGATGCGGACCTTACCCTCGACTTAAACACCCTAAACATCGCTGGCGGCGGCCTAGATACAGCAGTCTCCATCAAAGAAGGCAACCGCCAAATGTTTATGAACGGCACCTGGGATGCATGCGGCCAACTATTACAGGGTGCAGAAAAAATTAAAACAACCGCAGCCAACCTCCCCTACGTGAGTTGGAGCAAGGCATAGCCGACCCAGACCTGAGGCAGGCTTTCTGCTCCCGTCTCTCCTACTTTCTGCTGCTTAGTAGCTGCTTAGTAAAGATTCTCAGTAGGACATTCTTAGTAAGACATTGTGGTTTCTCGAGGGCTGTTGGCGGCCCCCGAACTAATCACACCTCGTTTAGCATCGACAGTAATGATAGTGCCATCACGAATGATACTGGTGGCATCGGTTACCCCCACTAACACCGGAATACCAAGGCGTAGCCCAAGGACAGCGGCATGTCCACCATGACTGGCATCTTCTGTGACGATGCCGCCTGCATGGCGCATGATGTCCACATAATCGGCACTGGTGCTGGGCACCACCAAAATTTCACCGGGGTTAAAGTTACTAACGTCTAACGCCTTACTCACCACCCGGGCTCGACCGCTCACCACACCTTCACCAATGCCTTTGCCATGGCCAAGGACAGCGGTTACCAACTCCACCTTAATCAAATCTGTAGAGCCTGAAACCCCCTGTAATGTGCCCGCCGTCATCACCACCAAATCGCCATCATCAAGGAGGGCTTTTTCTTGGGCAACATTGACGGCTGACTGAAAGGTTTGATTGCTAGAGGGCAGATCGACAACTAGCAATGGTTTTACGCCCCACACTAGCTGTAGCCGACGAGCCACCTCAACATGGGGGGTTACGGCCAGGATCGGCGTAAGAGGACGAAATTTAGACACATTACGGGCCGTGGAACCGGTTTTGGTCAGTGACATAATTGCAGCTGCATTGAGCTGTGATGCAATCTGCCCTACGGCTCTACTAATGGCGTTGGGAATTGTGCGACTGGTGCCGATTTCTGAATTCTGGGTACTTTGCTCTTTTTCAGTACGCAGGGCAATCTTGGCCATGGTAGCCACGGCTTCTACCGGATACTCACCAACCGCTGTTTCGTTGGAGAGCATGACGGCATCAGTGCCATCCAGAATAGCGTTGGCGACATCGGAGACTTCTGCCCGCGTGGGTCTGGGGTTGCTCACCATGCTGTCGAGCATTTGGGTGGCCGTAATCACAGGGATACCAAGACGGTTGGCAGTAGCAATGAGTCTCTTTTGCAGGATGGGCACATCTTCAGCAGGTAGCTCTACGCCGAGATCCCCCCGAGCAACCATGACACCATCTGACAGGGATAAGATCGCCTCCATCTGTTCGATGGCTTCATGCTTTTCAATTTTGACAATGACGGGGACTCGTTTGCCCGCATTGGCAATAATTTGCTTAATTTCTAAAACGTCCTGGGGATTCCGCACAAAGCTGAGCGCAACCCAATCAACACCTTGATCAAGACCAAAGGCAAGATCTACCTTGTCTTTCTCCGTCAGGGCCTTAATAGATAGATAGACACCAGGAAAATTAACCCCTTTGCTGTTGGACAGTTTGCCACCAACCACCACCTCACAGTGCAGTTCGTGTTTTTCCATGTCCTTACTGACAACCCGCATTTCCACTTTGCCATCGTCCATCAGGATGGTGGCACCAGTGGGGACCTCTTCCACCAGGGGCTCATAGGTGACAGAGCTGATGACCTGGGTGCCGGGCAGCTGACGGCTGGTAAGGATAAAGCTGTCACCCGTCTTGAGACGGATAGAGCCATCTTCGAACTTACCTAACCGAATTTTCGGTCCCTGGAGATCCTGCAAAATGCCAACGGGCTGATTGAGCTCAAATGAGAGCTGGCGAATCAACCGAATACTACGCTGATGATCATCATGGGTTCCATGGGAAAAATTGAGCCGCAAGGTGGTGGCACCGGCTTCAATTAGCGATCGCAACGTGTCAGAATCCTGAGTTGCAGGACCAATAGTCGATACAATTTTGGTCCGACGCATGGCATGGCGCAGTGGCATAGTGCTGTCCGTAGGCTAGCTGTCAGTGGGTTAAACAAACCACCGGATAGTATCATGTCTGGGTTCGATTCCGCTCCAACCCCCATTAGCTACATCCCTAGGGAGCACCCACTTAGCTGAGAGCCGACCTCTTCACCAAGGGCCATTCAGTAAGTCAGCTCAACCCTATACGTAGGTGACCACTGTAGCCAAACGCTTGTCCCAGTATCTGGCTACAAACCCAAAAAACATTAAGCCTAAATGAGATAACGTCACAAAACTTTATTATTCCCTCTAGGTAGCGTATACTTCGAAACATAGGTGTGAAGGAGTATTACTGTGGTTTCGGTGGCAACACGCCCTTCAGCGGTGCGCAGACGGGTACCCAAAGATCTTTTAGATGCGGACGGTGGTGTCAGCCCAGATCTACTCATATTTGTTGGCGCGGTTGCGTTAGTGACTGTTGCAACGTTTGGGTATTTTTCCTGGAGCTTTCCCCATTGGATTTGTTTTGCTTTAAACACGGTGGCTTTGCACCTCGTGGGTACTGTCATCCATGATGCGTCGCACAATTCGGCCCACAGCAATCGAATTGTGAATGCGGTTTTAGGCCACGGCAGCGCTCTGATGTTGGGCTTTACGTTCCCGGTATTTACTCGGGTACATTTACAGCACCACGCCAACGTCAACGACCCAGAGAATGACCCCGATCACTTCGTGTCTACCTGTGGTCCTCTCTGGCTAATTGCACCGCGTTTTTTCTATCACGAGATTTACTTTTTCCAGCGACGGCTATGGAAAAAGTACGAGCTACTGGAGTGGTTTTTGAGCCGTTTAGTCGTTGCAGGTCTGATCTACTCCGCTTGCCGGTTTGATTTTTTGACCTATTTTGCTAACTATTGGTTTGCCCCAGCCTTGGTGGTGGGTGTGGCCCTAGGATTATTTTTTGACTATCTTCCCCACCGTCCCTTCAAAGAAAAGAATCGCTGGAAAAATGCGCGGGTCTACCCCGGCCGCTTGTTAAACCTGGTGATTATGGGGCAGAACTATCATCTGGTCCATCATCTATGGCCATCAATTCCCTGGTACAAGTACAAACCAGCTTATGAGGTGATGAAGCCATTGCTCGATGAAAAAGGTTCCCCACAATCTTTAGGACTCAATCAGCGCAAAGACTTCTGGGAGTTTGTATACGACATTTTCCTAGGTATCCGCTTTCACCATAAAAAGGACCATTAAAAACGCCCCGCTATCGATGTAGAGACCTTCTATGAAAGATTTCTACATCGATAACGGGGACGATTTGTAAAGTCTATAGCTCTATGCCGTTACGCTAGCCCAGTCGGGTCTTAAGCCGCTAGCTCCTCTGAGGTAGGGATGATAAATCTCAGCCTGGGGAATTGTCATGTAAACGTGGACCAGAAAGCGAATACACATGGGTAGGCTGCCAGCTACATGCATATGCTGCACATCCAGCAAGGGGACCGTATCCCAGTTGGGGCGCTGTCGTGC
This sequence comes from uncultured Leptolyngbya sp., assembly GCA_937899365.1. Classification (GTDB taxonomy): domain Bacteria; phylum Cyanobacteriota; class Cyanobacteriia; order Phormidesmidales; family Phormidesmidaceae; genus Leptothoe. The sequence goes on along the minus strand of CALBPH010000357.1, from coordinate 7,176 downwards.
GATCGCAGCTGGGAAAATCGCATCTAATTCCGACGTTACCGAAAATGTGACGCTAACCATAGCATCGGTTGTAATCGGATTATTACTCTCCAAAGCGTCGAGCAGCTCAGTCACTGCATCCGTCATGGCAGCTATTGAATTTTCGGGTACGGTGGTCGCACCTCGAATTGCCCGCACTCGCCAATCACCCATATCCCCCTGATGCATACTGCCTGCCCCCATACAATGCTCGGCTAACTCCCAGCCAATATCCTAGATAGACTAGCTGGTCTAGACCTGGATTAGGTCTACGCTTATCATCGAATTATCCTCCAAAGGGACCAGGTAATGTAGTTCCAGGCGATTGATAAAGCCACAGGGGCACCCCCTGGTAAGCCAGCTCAAACTCTACCCAACCCAACAGTCGAGGGCTCATCCAGGACGCATTTGCCCTATTTCCGGGTAGCAACTTATTCCAAAATGGCTTGCGCTCTTCAATCGTGTACACTTCGGTCTTGTCCGGGTCTAGGTCCACCAATTCCGCCGCCCAACGTTTGGCATCAGCCTCGGTGCCCAGACGGTCTACCACCACTAGCTCTAGAGCCAGGGCTCAGGTAAAAATACGCCCGTCGGCAAACCCCCGCACGGTCTCCTCATTCAAATTACGCGCACCAGCCACCGTCGACACAAACTGACCGTAGCTAACATCAATCAGTTCCTGCAAAATTGTTTGCTCAGCCTGGGTTAGCTCCCGATCAAACGACAGAATGTCTTTGTAGGGACCAGATTTAATCACCTTAAACGACACCCCAACTTTCTCCAGCAGCCGCTCCAGGTTATTCCCTCGCAAAATCACCCCAATGCTGCCGGTAATCGTACCTGGGTTGGTCACAATGTATTGGGCACCCATGCCGATATACACACCGCCTGACGCAGAAATATTGCCAAAGCTAGCGACAATTTTTACCGTTTCTTGCAGCTGCTTCAGGGCACTGTAAATTTCTTGGGAATCACCCACCGTCCCCCCGGGACTATCAATCCGGAGCAGCAATGCGGGAAACTTCTTCTCTTTGACCTCTTCAAGGGCTTCCAGCACTCGCTTCCGGGTTCCCCCCGCAATCGCCCCTGAAATCTCGATACGGGCAATCTGTTTACGGAAACGTGGCTTGAATGGCCAAATCATAAATTACAGCTTAATAAACAACGGCAAGTCTAGATGCCTACTATAAACGTCCGTTGGCCTTTGGCGTTGGCCCACAGGCACAAACAGGACAATAACCTTTGCAGGTAGCGCCACCAGAACTTAACATTACTTTATAATACGTCTAATAGTCGCCCAGATAGTCATTTAGACTCATACACCTTCGTTACTGCATGGCATCCCCCTTCGACCAGGAAAAGACACCCGCCCTGCTTTTGATTGCCCCGTTTTTTTTGTGGGGAACAGCCATGGTGGCCATGAAGGGAATCATCGACACCACCACCCCTTTGTTCCTAGCAACGCTGCGGCTAGTGCCAGCTGGTGTACTCGTGCTAATGGTCGCCGCCCTGTTAGGACGGAAACAGCCCCAAAGCTGGCAAGGATGGGCCTGGATCGGAGGATTTGCCCTGGTAGATGGCACTCTATTTCAGGGCTTTTTAGCGGAAGGATTACAGCGTACGGGAGCCGGTCTAGGCTCAGTCATGATTGACTCTCAGCCCATCGCTGTCGCCCTGATGGCGCGGTTTCTATTTAAGGAAATTGTTGGCCCGTTGGGATGGTTGGGCTTAATTATCGGCATTGTGGGCATCAGCTTATTGGGGTTGCCCGATGACTGGATTATTCAAGCCGTGTCAGGGGTTTCGTCCGTCCTGACCACAGGGCATTGGCCAACCCAGTCCGAGGCCATGATCAGCCAGCTGCCAATGGGGGCCGATTTACTCGCTGTACTCCTTGGCCATGGCGAATGGTTAATGTTATTGGCAGCCCTATCCATGGCCGTGGTGACGTTGATGATAGCCTACGTCGCTCGCCATGTGGACCCGGTTGTGGCAACGGGCTGGCATATGATTTTTGGCGGATTGCCCCTCTTGGGGCTGTCCGCCTACACCGAAGTACAGCAGTGGCAAACTATTACCCCCGAGGGATGGCTAGCCATTCTCTATGCCACCGTCTTTGGCAGCGCCATTGCCTATGGTGTGTTTTTCTATTTGGCTTCCAAGGGCAACCTCACCAGTCTCAGCGCGCTCACGTTTCTCACACCGGTGTTTGCCCTCACCTTTAGCACATCCCTGCTGTCAGAAAATCTCACCACCGTTCAATGGACCGGTGTGGGATTTACCCTTGTGAGCATTTATTTGGTCAATCAGCGGGATGTGATTACCCAAGCACTCATAGATATCCTGGCGGGACCATCGATACGGGGGGTTGCTGAAGCGATTAGCCCCACTCTGTCGAGCGCTCTAACGAACTGGTTGAGGTCGCATCGTCCAGTGGATTCATCGCCAGACTAATAATGGACACCATAGATAAGTTCCCCACAAGACCCAGCCACATCTGGGCTTCACACAGAATCCTCATATACTAAGAAGTCTTGATAACTAGTCTGAATATCATCTAGCTATTTGAGTTAGTATTGGCTGCAAGCTGGTAAAGCCTGTCGTGAAACTATGGGTGCTGAAGTAACGGCAGCTTTGCACATGCCACGTTTAATTTTGGGTACAGTAGTTATCATATTGCGCTGTGCTATTGTCCGTTAGCTCAAACAACGGCTTGATTATTTAGGCTTCTCGTCAATACCCGTAGGGTTGTTTTGCTCTATGCGCGTCGCGAGAAAGCTTTCCAAACGTTAAAACAGTCTGATTATTTTATAGATTTAGCAGGCATCTGCGTTGGACACGCTGAATAGTCAATCTAAACGGTACAGATAAAGACGCAGGTACTGGATATAGAACTACTATGATTTGGCGCTCTACTCTAGTATTTTTAACAAGCCTGACAGCCCTTACACTACCTCTGCACGCCAAAAGTAGCCCCATGCTCGTGGCACAGTCCTCGGTAGTTGATCCCAATGCCGCTATTGATACGGGTGAGGCTGTACCCACTTTTGGGGGGCTTCCCAGCAATTCTCCTCTGCAAAGCGCTACATCTGAGCAGCAGGTAGAAGAAATTAAGGTCATTCAGCAAGAGCTGAAGAAACGGGGTTATTACAACGGTCCCATCGATGGCATCTACGGACCGGGTACGGCAGCCGCCATTCAAACCCTGCGCGGTCAAGAAGATAGCCAGCCAGATCTGTTCGCACCAGAGGAGGCCCCGACCGATAGCGCTGCACCGGTCGATATTCCTGAAAATTCAGACACGCCACCAGAGGCAGACGCGCCACCGGGGGTAGACGCATCGGAAGATAGGACAATTCGAGCTAATGCCACCAATACGGCTCCTGATGACATCAATATTGGCGATGATGTTTCACCAGATACTGGTGTAGACAGTTCCCCCAGCGAAGCCTCGGACGGTGCGGCTGAAACCACCCAGGCTGCATCCCCAGGGTTGGGACGGTTGCTGTGGCCTGGATTAGCCTTAATTGCCGCTCTTGGCAGCTTTGGCATTGGTTTTGTGTTAGCGAATCGAGTCAAAGCAGGTGCGGACGACGAGACCGAGTCTCCTTGGGGAGCTGTTCCCGATGAGGTGCCTCAGCCAGAATATCCGCTTCCCCAATCATCCCTCAATGGTCACGCAGCGACTAACGGGGCAGATACCCACGCTGAGGCTAACGTTGTGGCTCATCAACCCAACGGCAGGGGTGATAATTTGTCAGCCTTAGCAGCAAACACGGTCAGTCCGACTACCCGACTAGCCAAAGTTGATGTGATGGATGAGCTGGTTTCAAGTTTACAGGTGAGCGACCCGACCAAACGTCGCAAGGCTATTTGGGAGCTGGGGCAGCGGGGTAATTCGTCCGCTGTGCATCACTTGGTCAATAGCATGGTAGATGCTGACTCCAAGGAAAAAAGTCTGATTCTGGCAGCGCTTTCCGAGATTGGCATTCGCTCATTGAAACCCATGAACCGAGCCCTGGCCATTGCCCTCCAGGATGACAATCCCGATGTGCGAAAAAATGCGATCCGCGACTTGACCCGTGTTTATGATTTGGTGACCCAAATCAGTCAAATGTTAGGGCATGCGACGGAAGATGAAGATCCTGAAGTGCGCCGAACAGCAGAATGGGCCTTGGGGCAGCTCAATCGCATTCGCGAAGCTCCCAAGCTCAAGTCATCGCTCAACACTTTAGAGGCCTCGCGCCCTCCATCGGAGCTGCTGCCCGATGAGGTGGAAAACTTAAAAAATTAGCGTTCGGCCTAGAAACAGTCAGACAGCATTAGGCACAATCGTAGTAGGGTCATAGGGCTAAATCGAAGCGATAGCCATGGCACGGTGCTTGAAATTATTATTTGTCTCTACCCCCGTTGGTCCCTTGGGCTCAGGTTTAGGGGGCGGTGTTGAGCTGACGGTGGTGAATTTGGTAGCCGCCTTGACCCAGCGTGGGCATCAGGTTGCGATCGCAGCCCCAGAAAGCTCCCATATAGAAGCAGCACAGCTAATCCAAATCCCTGGAACACTCCAGCCCACCGCCCACACCCAGTGGCGAGACACCCCAGCCATCATGGTGGACAATGCCGTCTTAGCAAACCAGTGGACCTATGCCCACCAGATACAGCACAGCTACGCCCTGATCGTTAATTTCGCCTACGACTGGCTGCCCTTTTACCTGACATCATTTTTTGATGTTCCCATTGCCCATTTTGTTAGTATGGGCTCCCTCAGTCGGGTCATGGACCGCGCCGTAACCCAAATCCATGAGAAGTTTCCAGGCACCCTAGGGGCCTATACCCAAGCGCAGGTAGATACCTTCCCTAAAGGGTTAACCTGGCAGCTGCTCAGTAGCGCCATTGACCTTAGCCAGTATGCCTATTGCGATACCCCTGGGCCTGACCTGGTGTGGCTTGGACGCATTTCACCGGAAAAAGGCCTCGAAGATGCCGTGGCCGCAGCGCAGTACACCCACACCCCTCTAAAAATCCTAGGCAAGCTAGAAAATGCAGACTACTGGCAAACCATTCAGCAATCCTATCCAAACGCCCCCATTGACTATTTAGGATTTGTCAACACCAAAGAGCTACAGGCCATTGTCCGGGGCTGTCGAGGACTGCTGATGACGCCACGCTGGGTAGAAGCCTTTGGCAATGTCGCCATTGAAGCCTTAGCCTGTGGTGTGCCTGTAGTCGCCTATCGACGTGGTGGCCCCGCCGAAATCATTGACCATGGCAAAACAGGTTGGCTGGCGGAACCCGATAATATTGAAAGCTTAGTTAATGGCATTCAACAGTTAGACCACATTGATCGTCACTACTGCCGCCAGCAGGCAGAAACCAACTATTCATTACCGGCCCTGGGTGAACGCTTTGAAAATTGGTTTGAGACCATTATTGAACAGGCTCCCCAAGGCTAAACCATACGTCATCTACGGAAGTACGTACTAAATCCCTAGGTGTTCTACCCAGCTCCACTTTTCACCCCCCATTGCCCATGCTCTCTATCCCCTTAATCGAAATCACTCAACTCATTGAACGATTGGCAGACTACCCTGAAGCGTTGCGATCGCTGCAAGAAATTGAGGACTGCGACGGTGACTTAAACGATGCGGCCCTATCCTTAGCGCTGCGGGCCGGCTTAGAACCCTCTGAAAACGACGGTTGGTTAGAAGGGTTTGCTAAGCGCTATCGACATATTGCCTGTCTGTCACAGTTTCGAGCAGCCCTAAACGACCAGCAAATCGTTGAACTGGTTCAACATCTGACCCAAAATAGCCAGTGTCCCAATCTTTTAGTCGTGCCCGTAGCGCTCTACATCAGCAAAACTGGCGTCGATACGTTTTGTCAGAGTTTTGACAATAGTCGGGTGTCTGCCGATTAGAGTCGGCTGGGGCTTTGTCGTTGCTGACTTAGAGGATGAGCCCGGTTAAATAGGCTATAGGACAGCATCTCGCAGATAAAATCATCCTGAGGATTAGCAACGCCTATTTCTTAACTTGGTGACCATAGCAATTACACAAATTTTGTATAAAGCAACTTCACAAACATCCGGGCACCCTAAAACAGAGGATAAAATCAGGCCCAGTAGCCTTGAGGTGGAGTGAGTCCTGCCCAAAAATCGATACTGTGGGTCTAACAGTCCATACGTCGTTAAAACGGAATTTGATACCTAAGCTGTGTATTTATCTAGAACACGGTCAAGATCAAACCGACTCACCGGGTGTATGACTTCGGCATAGTTAGCAATATGAAGAAAAACACCCCCTAAACCAGAAATGGCATTAAAAGATCGGTGCCCCAAAGGGCAGATGCTTCAATACCATTTCCTATTCAATCAACACACTAACCCCTTATCGGAGCTTTTCCATGACACGCTCAATCGCCCGGTCTAGCAATATCACCCTGACTAACCTAGAAGGCGTACCCGGCAAAGAAATCATCGAGCACTATGGTCTGGTTCAAGGCAGCACTATTCGCGCCAAGCATGTGGGCAAAGACATTTTAGCGGGCTTCAAAAACATCGTGGGTGGTGAGTTGAAGGCCTACACAGAACTGCTACAAGAATCCCGGAAAGAGGCCGTTAACCGCATGGTGCAGCAGGCTGAGCAGCTAGGCGCTAATGCCGTGGTCAATGTTCGCTTTGCCACCTCTTCAGTGGCACCTGGAGCGGCTGAACTCTTTGCCTACGGTACCGCCGTTAAAGTTCAGTAAACGGAGCACTCTAGTAGGCCATTGTAGGTAAACCTGATGGATATTCTTGTTTTTCTCATATTGCTTGGGGTGGGTTACTTTATTGGTAATCGCCGGGAGCGCAAACACTACGAAGACATTAAACGACGCGAAAAAAGCACCCTCCACGTACCGATCATGAGCTGGGGAGCCAAGCAAGACTTACCCTATGCCCATGAGGCTGAAATGTTTGTTGGCAGCGTGGTAGTCGCCAATGACTATTTCAAGACAATTTCAGCGGCACTCCGCAATCTGGTCGGCGGTCGAGTCACCGTTTATGAAACCCTGATCGACCGAGGACGACGAGAAGCCATGCTACGCATGAAAGAATCCGCCATCGAATGGGGCGCGTCCCAAGTCCTCAACGTGCGTTTTGAAACCTCAAACATCTCC
>CALBPH010000356.1 GCA_937899365.1 uncultured Leptolyngbya sp. | reverse complement strand
AGTCGCCTTGAGATTTCTTTTGAGAATGCCGTGGAGCTGAAAGGCTTGGCGGGTGGTGGCGCGAATATTGCCATAGCCGTAGGTATCCGATAGCTCATCTAGCGTCAGATGTAGTTCAGGTGACACCAGACCCCCCGGATTACGGGTCCGCAACATCATGCGGTAGTCCTTTTCCTGTCCCCTTACCCGGTTATCCCGATTGTCCTGCTGATAGGAGCCGTGGAATTTTAGGATTTGAATACCGTCTTCGGTGAAGTGCGTCGTGTCTTGGGCTAGCTCAGTCGCTACTGGTTCCCTAAGAAACTGACTCCGCTCCTTGATACCTTCGAGCTTAGAAACTTTTTAGACTGTGGGAGTTAGGGGGTGACCTGCTGTGGCTTGCTTAGCAGGAGAGATTGGAGCTTGAACCATGGTGAAGCGGTCAGTAGCAGAACAGTGAACAAAATCCCGAAGGACGCTCAGGCATTAGAAATGGGGTGCCATGTCTGATTGAGAGGTGTCTGAAGCTAGACTAGGCAAGGCTAATTGTAGTCAGAGAGTCAATCAATAATGGTATTCCCAATTAAATCGTTAGATTTTATTGTCCGGTAACCCGAGCGGAATAGTGGTGTATGCCTGATTGTATCATTGCTAACTATTTTCTGAGCGGCTGCCCTGGGTTCAAATGTTATCTAATCCTTAAAAAGCCAGTCGAGTTCGGGGGCTATTTTTTCTGGGCTTAGCCCTTAGGATGAAGGGGGATTGGCCACTACAAAGGGAGTTGGGGCTATGGCAGATTCGACAATGTACAGCGAGGATATGTTTGTGCTGCTAGTTCCTGGCAGTGATGAAGTATTTCTGGAGCCCCACGAGCTTCTGGCAAAACTTAAGTCTATGTTGGAGCAATATCCTGGTACTTTGCCCAGAGACTTACAAAAAATTGACCTAATTGATCAGCAGGCTAAGCATCTTCGGGATACAGCCTGTGAGTTTGAGGTTACTCCAGGTGTTTCCTGGCAGTGGTACGCGGTGCGGCTGGAAAAGTAGTTTAAGAGCTGATACCTGGCTGTTTGACCGCCCGTTTTATCTGGGAACTAGGTAGAATAAGGCAAATTATGCCGTTGCTTGGAGCGATTAGCTGACCTGTGGATGAACTCAGGACGGGGTTAGAGTTAGCAACCCATGATGAACTAGCTGCACTGGCCGAGGTGCTGTTTCGACCAAAATTTAATCCATTAGACTACTGGTGCACGCCGTCGCCGCAGTTGGTGCAGCGATGCGATCGCAACCAGCGCTTAGCCCAGATCGAATCTCGGGTGCGCTATCTGGCGGCCGATGGTCTGACGGTGTTACGGCAAGACACGCAGCAGCGCAGCTATCGACAGATTTTGCTACAGCTTAGCCACCACCTCAAGCTACAGCTGCCTACCGGTCTATCCACCCTCGACCTGGAGGCCGAAATCTTTTTACAGCTGCTCGAAAAAACCTGGCGTCGGCTAACGCCACGTCAGCAGCGGCAGCTACAGCGACGGCTCACCAGTGAGCTGGCCCAGGCAGAGCAGTTTCAGCAGCTATCTCCTCAGCTCCAGAAGAACCCCATGGCGTTGGTCCTTAAAGGGAGCAGCGCTGTGGCCGTCAGCTCGGTGATTCGTCCCTGGTTAATGCAGCAAATTGCTAGGCAGTTTGCCCTCCAGCTAGCCCGCTATGAGGTGGCTAAGCAGACCTTGCGGGGAGCTGCCACGTGGGGCGCAAAGGTTCAGGGACGGACAGCTGCCCATTTGGCCTCTCGCGGTATGGCCATCAATGCCGCCCGCTATGGAGCCGTGCGTGGTGTGTTTGCCTTTATGGGGCCAGCCCTATGGACCTGGTTTTTAGTAGATCTTGGCTGGCGGGCCGTTGCGTCAAACTATACTCGCGTGATTCCGGTTGTGTTTACCCTGGCCCAGATTCGACTTACCCGTGACGGCGTAAATGGGCCATGCCCCATGGAACTAGAGGCAGTGGCATAGCTTACGCAGATATGACAAACAGTGACGACAGTCCCAAAAATCATTACGAACTCCTGGGGGTAAAGCCAACGGCCTCGCCCCAGGACATTCGTCGCGCCTATCGGGAGTTGAGTAAGCTTTATCATCCTGATACGACGGAATTGGCCGGTGCGATCGCAACCCAAAAATTTCAAGCCCTCAACGAAGCCTATGGCATCCTCAGCAATCCCGAGCAACGTTTAACCTACGACGAAAAAATTGGCTACTCCCGGATCTACGTTAGCCAGTCCCCCAAGGATTTTAGAGATGGGACGCTCAAAGATCGTCCCTTTGAGTCTCGCTATAGCTACCTTGACCCCACCGATCGCCCCCTCTCAGCCGGGGAAATTTTTGCCCTATTTATCCTGGGGCTTACCTTTGCGGCCTGTCTGGCTCTAGTATTTATTCTGGGCCTTGCCGACAGCGATTTGACCCGCTCTGTCCTATAGCTCCTGAAAATTAGTTTTTCGAGAAAATAACCATGGCCCTTCCCTCAGCCGATACTCCCCTCTACAACCACACCTTGCCCGATATCGAGCTATGGCTGACCCAGCAAGGTGGCCAGCAAGACAGCTCCGAACTCAACCGTTGGGAAATCACTAAAGTGGCTTGGCGTGCAGACCTGCTGCTAGAGACCGACTCAATTATTGTGCGCTATCTCGAAGCGGGCAGCGCTGGTGACAATATTCAGCGTGGCTTTAAGTACTCCCTCAGTCGTCAAGATTTATAAGACGCTATTATTGCTGGACCGTAAAAAAATTAAACAGCGAGCATACAAAAACATCCTAAAAATATTGATCACATCGGTCTGACTTACAGACGCCATAGTCTGATTTGTAGGTAGAGGCACGGCGGCCAAACAGCCGATATCGGTTGTCTCGCACAAATGCGTATAGCCTATCCCCACTGCGCTTTAGACCCGGTAACCCGCGATAGGCCGCCACAAATAGCTGCCCTGTCGGCAGTCGCGCCCCAATCTCTTCGGCCGCATCACTTCCTTGCCATCGCTTGGTTGGGTTAGCTTCGTCAATCAGCAACATGCCCAGCTCGCAGTCAGCCGCCGTCACATTAAACTGCTTTAGCAGTTCGGTGTCTTGCATGGAGCCATAGCGAAAACGTTGCCACAGATCCAGCAACTCTAGACACTGCACTAGGGTTGAGCATAGGATGCAGACGCCGTCGTAGATAACAAAGAGCATGGTACTGGGTGTCATAGGGTGGTTCAGTCAGCAGATGGATAGAGGTATAGAGGTACGGTAGCCAAGTTTGCTAAATCTAGGACTCTGCTTTCTTAAGCGGCAGCCTGGACATTCATGACTAGAATTGAGTTTTGTCGTGGCTTTCCATAGAGTAGGTCCGCCAGTAGGGCCGATTCGATGTCGTCTGTTTGCGATCCACTCTCCACCTCAGATCATAGACTGCGTCAGCCATTGAAGGGGCTTTGATGTAGTCTGCGATACATTAAGAACGTTGTCAAAGGCACAAATATACTGAATAAACCATGTTAGCTTAGGCACATTTTCAAATTTTTCTTAACCTAGCCTTTACCTTAGCTCGGTAGTTTTCACCAAGAATGTCTTTAGACATTGTTTGGTGAGGAGTTAAGTCTAAGCAATCATGGAATTTAAAGCACGAATCATGCGCTACGCATACTCAGCATCTTTGCTGGCTCTATTAACTGGCCTAGCTGCTTGCGGCGGTGGCACTACGACAGATACCGCTGATGCGCCTGCTGCTGGTACTGAAGCGGCGTCTGGTATCTCTGGCGACGTTCTAATCGATGGTTCTAGTACTGTATTCCCCATTGCAGAAGCAATGAGTGAGGAATTCAGCAATGCTAACCCTGACACCAACGTTACCGTTGGTGTTTCTGGTTCCGGTGGCGGTTTCAAGAAGTTCTGCGCTGGTGAAACTGATATTTCCAATGCGTCTCGTCCCATCAAAGACGAAGAAGTTGCCAGCTGTGAAGAAGCCGGCATCGCATTTATCGAAGTGCCTATCGCGGTTGATTGTCTGACAATTGAGACCAATCAGGCGAATGATTGGGCGGCATGCCTGACTGTAGACCAGCTAAACACCATGTGGTCTCCTGATTCTGAAGGTCAGGTTGATAACTGGAGTCAGGTGGATGCATCTTTCCCCGATCAGGCTCTAGGTCTATACGGACCTGGTACTGACTCTGGTACTTTCGACTACTTCACTGATGAAGTTAACGGCGAAGAGGGTGCTAGCCGTGGTGACTACACTGCCAGTGAAGACGACAACGTGATCGTTAATGGCGTCACTGGTGACGAGGGTGCGCTGGGTTACTTTGGCTATGCCTACTTTGAAGAGAACTCTGGCTCTTTGAACGCAGTTGCAGTCGAAAACGAAGACGGCGATTGCGTCGCTCCTTCTACTGAGACTATTGCTGATGGGTCCTACAACCCCATGTCTCGGCCCCTGTTCTTCTACGTGAAGAAAGAAGCCTATGACACTAAGCCCCAGGTTAAGGGGTTTGTTGACTTCATGCTAGACCCTGCTAACGGTGAGCTAATCGCTGATGCTGGTTATGTCGCACTACCTGACAGCATTCTGGCTAACTCTAAGTCTCGTGTTGACGAAGCCAAGCTAGGTACCGATCCTACTAACCTGTAGGGTTTGAATCCGATCGACATTTTGTCTGATTGGGTGATGACAGCTGGGGAGAGCTAGTCTCTTCCCAGCTCTCTTAATACAAGTTTTCTTTGATAGACGTCATTCTGCACTATTTGCTGCGAATGCCTAAAAAATTTTGAAATAGCCTGTTTTCATATCCAACGCTCTTGTTCCCTTTGGGGAGGAATTGTACTCCCATTGCATTGGATTCATTTTGTAACGCCACGTCCAAAATGGTCGTTTTGACCCAGAGCTATGCAGGTGTCTGGATGTGGTTTAGCCCTAACCCGTGCTGAGGACTTTGTTCATGACAGCTGAGCTTCCCATTAATGATATTGCTCCAGATGTTTGGCGGCCGAATCGTAGTCGTTCGCAAGCCATTCAGCTGTTCGTCAAGATTATCTGTGGTTCATTTGCTGCGATTTCGATTTTTACCACCATTGGCATCATTGGAACGCTGATTTTTGAGGCCATTTCTTTCTTTGGAGATCTGCCAGCAGAGCTATCCAAGGATGGTGAGAGCGTATCCTACGTTCAGGGATTTATTCATTTTTTAACGGCTGGTCGTTGGACCCCGTTGTTTGCGAGTAAGCAGTTTGGGATTTTTGTTCTCATTAGTGCCACGCTAATGATTACCTTTATCTCTATTTTGGTCGCTCTTCCCTTGGGCTTGCTGGCGGCTATCTGCCTAAGTGAATATGCCAGTCCTAAGGTTCGACGCATCCTGAAGCCTGTTTTGGAAATTTTAGCTGGGGTGCCAACGGTTGTTTACGGTTATTTTGCACTGCTGACCGTAACACCATTTTTGCAGCTATTTTTGCCTCCTGAAGAAGGCTTTAATGCGCTGAGTGCGTGTATTGTTCTGGGAATTATGATCACGCCGATGATCGCGTCTCTGAGTGAAGATGCGATTTATTCGGTACCTCAGTCGTTGCGGGATGGTTCCTATGCGTTGGGGGCTACTAAGCGTGAAACAGTATGGTCTGTTGTGTTGCCTGCGGCACTGTCCGGTATTGTTTCGTCTCTAATTTTGGCGACGTCACGGGCTATTGGTGAGACCATGATTGTCACCTTGGCGGCAGGGGCAAACCCCACTTTGGGCTTTAATCCGTTTGTACCTGTGATGACCATGACGGCTTACATCGTGCAGGTTACTAAAGGGGATGCTCCCCACGGCACTATCGCATACGAGACTCTGTATGCGGTGGGTATGATGCTGTTCCTGATTACCCTGGCCTTGAATGTTTTCAGTTTCTGGTTTGTGCGTCGTTTTCGTCAAAAGTACGACTAAACATTTGATGCGTCTGCTCACAAATTTGGTTTAGGTCGTTTGGTTAACGATAGGGAAATTGTGCAAATAGGAATTTAGAGATATGACGGCTCAAGGAATTAAAGGAAAAGAGGGTGTGGTTGGTAGTTTTGACCAGAACTTATCGGGTCGCTATAACCGGGACAAAATTTTTGCGGCGGCGGCCTGGTCAGCGACCGTTGTTTCTGTTGTGGTGTTGGCCTGGCTGCTATTTACGATTTTGAAAGATGGCTTGGGAACTATCAACTTCAACTTTTTTAGTGCCTTTCCATCTCGAAAGCCTGAGCAAGCTGGGATTAAGCCCGCTTTCTTTGGCACGTTGTGGTTAATGATGGTTGTGGCGGCTACATCGTTTCCCATTGGTGTGGGCGCAGCTATCTATTTAGAAGAGTTTGCTGATGACAACTGGTTTACGCGCCTGGTGGAAATCAACATTGGTAATTTGGCGGGTGTGCCTTCCATTATCTATGGTTTGCTTGGCTTAGCTGTCTTTAAGCGCATTATGGAGCCAATTACAGGTGGTAATAGTGTGCTGTCGGGTGGCTTGACGCTGTCATTGCTGATTTTGCCCGTGATCATTGTGGCTACCCGAGAAGCCCTCAGGGCGGTGCCTACTAGCATGCGCTTGGCGGGGTTTGCTTTGGGAGCCAATCGGTGGCAGGTTGTTTGGAGCCATGTGTTGCCCAGCGCTATGCCCGGTGTGTTGACTGGGGTGATTCTGGCATTGTCTCGTGCGATTGGAGAGACCGCACCCCTGATTGCCATTGGTGCAGTTGCGTTTATTCGCTCAACGCCTAGCAGTCTGCAAAGCCCGTTTACGGCGATGCCGATTCAAATTTACAACTGGGTGGGCCGTCCTCAAGCTGAGTTTCATCAAATTGCAGCATCTGGGATTATCGTGCTGATGGTGATGTTGCTTTTCATGAACGCCATCGCTATCTACTTCCGTAATCGCTTCCAGCAGACACGGTAACTGCCGTTAGAGACTTTTGTTCCACATTGGGTATTAGCAGGAATACTGAACTATGCAAGATACACGTCCTCAGACTATGACTGATGTAGCGCTAAAAGCTGAAAAAATTTCAGTCTATTACGGCTCTAACCTGGCGGTTAAAGACGTTTTCTTAGATATTCCCCGCAATCAAATTGTGGCCTTTATTGGTCCATCTGGATGTGGTAAAAGTACCGTGCTACGGTGCTTTAATCGGATGAACGATCTGATTCCTGCCGCCCGCGTAGATGGGAATATCTCGTTTAATGGTGAGGACATTAGTCGATTTGACCCGGTAGAGCTACGTCGTCGAGTGGGTATGGTGTTTCAGAAGCCTAACCCCTTCCCCAAGTCTATTTACGAGAATATTTCTTTTGGTGCACGCATCAATGGCTACCAGGGGGATATGGATGAGCTAGTGGAGCGCTCTTTGAAGGGTGCGGCGCTATGGGATGAGGTTAAAGATAAGCTCCAGGATAGTGGTCTGGGGCTATCGGGTGGTCAGCAGCAGCGTCTGTGTATTGCCCGTGCGATCGCAATTGAACCTGAAGTTATTCTGATGGACGAGCCTTGCTCTGCCCTAGACCCCATTTCCACCCTTAAGGTGGAAGAACTGATGCATGAGCTCAAGTCTCAATACACCATTGTGATTGTGACGCACAATATGCAGCAGGCATCCCGCGTATCTGATAAGACCGCGTTTTTCAATGCCCAGGCCACGGAAGCGGGTGGCAAGATGGGCTATCTGGTGGAATATGACGCCACCCAGACCATCTTTAGCAATCCTCGTGAAGAGTACACTCGCGATTATGTCTCTGGCCGATTTGGTTAAGGCTAGTTGCGATTATATCGTTGTCTTGTTTATAAAAAATATCTCCGTCTGGGCTCCATATTTCTGGGGTCCCCTGTTTTTTTGGGTTTGGTCTTCGCATTCTAGTTGTCTCTTTTCTTCCACTGCCACTACTGGAACAACAAAATTCCGGCCTGCATCAGACCAATAGTAAAACCGAGGATGCCTCCCAGATTAACAATGGCTTGAAGTTCATTGCGGACAATGCCCTGCACCGCCATTTCTAAGTTGCGTGGCGATGTGGCCTTTACCCGGTCCATAATTACCTGGTCAATATCTAAAATTGGGATGGCCTTGGCAACAATGTTTTCCAGGTCTTCTTCTAAATAGCGTTCTAAAATCAGGGCTAGCTCTTCACTGGCGGTGTCCAACGAGTCCATGACCACCGATGAACTCTGTAGCCGTTTGAGCAGTCGCTGGGCTACTTTTTCCCAATCAATAGAGTCACTCAGGCCCTTGAGTAGGGGGACCCCATCGGTTTGTAAATAGTTGCGAATGGTTTGACGTAGGGTAATGCGTAGCTGCTGCACCGTGGAGATCGGCAGCTCCTGTAGGGAGAAATTTTGCAACCATTCTTGAAACCGATTCTCTACCCGTAGGGCCGTAATCAGCTCGCCAATTCGATTGTTGCACTTGGTGGGTTCGTCCAGGCAATAGGTGCGTAACCGGGTAAGGGCATTACGGACGCCAAAAATATTAGCCACCACCCAGTAGGTGCCACTGGTCTTTTCCCGTAGGGTTTCGTCAATGACCTTGATATTGCGATCGGTGAGAAAATCAATGATCAGCCGCCGCAGTCGGTCGGGGGGCAAAATTCCCTGACGTACCCATTTTGAGATTTGCTGAGCCTGACCTTCATTGAGTCGAAAGTCCAACAATACCTGATCAAAAATATGATCGATTTGGTCGGCCAGAAAGTCTTCATCTCGGGCCCATACCTTGAGCATTTTGGGTAGAGACTGGCCCAACATATCCTGGAGAATATTGCCGAGAATATGGGCTGTTTTATCTTGATTGGTGGTTTGAGTTTGGGTCAGGGCCAGGTCCAATAACCAGCGAATGGCCCCTTGCATACGCTCGGTCTTGAGTAATCGTTTGGCCAAGCGTTGCAGCTCTTCTGGCGTAAGCAGTGACCCCATAATGGTATCGGCAATCCGTTTGGCCAGACGGCTTTGATTACTGGGAATCAGCCCTGGGGTAATCGGTAGCTGTCGGCCAAATATTTGCAGGGGACGATAGGGCCGAAACAACATTTTGATGGCCAGATCATTGGTGAAATAGCCAATGATGCCACCGGCCACCGGTGGCACTACCAGGAGAAGGGGCGAAATCGTACTCATTTTTGGGCCACCAGGATGCCCATCATCCCCCCTGCTAGGGGATAATGCACCGCCTCGCTAAAACCGGCGGCGTGGGCCAGACTCACTTGCTCGTTGCCGATGGGGAAGCGCTCGACGCTCGGGCCGATGTAGGCATATTCTTCGCTCAGGCCAAAGCGCTCTGCTGCGGGTACCACGATGGTATTGAGATACCATTGCTGAAACTGCCCTACCCACTCAGAGCTGGGGCGATGAAAGTCTAGGACAGCGGCTTTGGCCCCCGGTTTTAATACCCGGTGGAGCTCACTGAGACCTTGGGAAATATCGATCAGGTTGCGCAGACCGTACCCCATGGTGAGGGCGTCAAACTGTGCTGTTTCGAAAGGTAGTCTGAGGGCGTCGGCCTCAACCCAATGGGTTCGACTGGTGTAGCCTTTGGCCGCAGATCGTTGGGCTGCGATCGCAAGTTGCTCAACAGCAAAGTCTGCCCCAGTTACCTGACCTTGCTCCCCGACTCGCCGGGCCAGCAGCAGGGCCAAATCACCGCTACCGCAGCACACATCCAGCACGTTCATTCCCCGCTGGGCGCCGCTCCAATCCACCGCCATCTGTTTCCAAACCGTATGCAGACCAAAGCTAAGGGACTGGTTAAACTCGTCATAAACCGGTGCAATCCGGTCAAATAAATCGCGAATATAGGTGGCGTCGCGGGTGGCCTGAGCCATTAAGGTTTCGTTTCCTACCGACAAGGATGACCAGTTACCGCCGCACACCCATGCGACGGAAAACGGCCGACTCTTATCATACTGCTGCTAGTCTATGTCCGTCGCAGTTTTGTGGTTGTAGTTTTGTGATTACAGACCTCACGTGTTTCGACACTGGATTGCCACCAGAGCCTGGGCCAGTTGATAGCTAGCAATGGTGAGGATATTGCCCACATCATCTAAGGTGCGATAGCTGTGCCCCCACTGGAAAGAAACCACCGCCAAGAGACAGTCGCGGTACATGACTGGCAGCACCAAATGGGACTGGGTGGCGGTTGCTGCATAGAGGCTATCGGAGAGGTCGTTGGCGGCCACATTGGGCAGTGCCTGGGTCGTCCGGGTTGCGATCGCACGTTCCACCAGGGGGTTAGCCCGCAGGTTTTGACCCCGC
>CALBPH010000355.1 GCA_937899365.1 uncultured Leptolyngbya sp. | reverse complement strand
AGACTAGCTGATATTCAACGCATGCTAACGTTTCAAATACATTGACTGCTTGAGCATAGTGTTCAGCGGCTGTTTTGAAATTACCAAGATCTTCCTGAGTTTGTCCCAGGTTCTGTAGAGCTATTCCGAGTTCTACGGTAATTGGACCAGATTGACTGAGGATTTCAACAGTTTGCTCAAGAATAGCAACTGCTTTGTCAGCATTCCCTGATTGATATAGAGCAGCAGCTAAATATAAAGCAACTTGACTTTTAAAGAGTTCCTGATGTTCAGTTTGTTCTAAGCGAGCAATGAGCGTCTCATAGCTTTGAATAGCAAGGTCAAATTGCTGTGTCCCTAGATAATTATTACCCGCGCTAAAATCTTCCTCCAGACTGCCTGACAGATTATCAGGCAGGACTGGTCTGCAGCTAGAAATGGAAATTTCCTGGGCAGCAACAGGCCGAACACATAGGCAGCCAACTAGGCAAGATAGCAAACTAGCGAGCAGTTCCCGGTTGAGAAGCATGTAGATTACCCGGTCAGAAAATAGGCTCTGGGGACAGTGGGATTACGCTAATGCTGCCCCCATTAAGCATATTACCGCGGCGGTATCGGTGGAGTAATGAAGCCATTGACGGAGCCTGAACCAGTAGCCACCATCCCTGGCCTCAGCAATCGTTGGGCAATGGTCAAAACATTTAAAGATGTGCTGTTCTCTAAATGGTGACGGATGCGAGCGGCGTTATCAATTAGGTCAGCGGGTCCAACATCGAACGGGACGCTCACAGTCTCATCATCGATGTAAGTATCTGGACGTTGCTCAAGTGTACGATTCACGTTCAATGCTCCCTATGCAAAATTTGGATATTGTGTACACAAACGCGGTTTGTTGCTTGGACTGTCCTTATTCTGATCTGTGTGTTTGCCGCTGTCGGCACCCCATGGGGTACTGCTGGTATCAATTTTTTGGATACCTGCCGCAAGAAAAAATGTATTTTTGTAAACTGTTCCGGATAGTTGCAGAATCCTTGTCTTTTAGGCTGAGGAGTTATTAGCCGTATAAATTTATAGAGATGGGAAGACGCTAATGCGGATAATTCTCAAACGGAGTAACCCAGGGCTATTGATGAATAACTCCCCAGATGAATTACGTCGGTTGGCTTGTGAGGCGTGTCGTTACTGTCTTGGCAGCGCAGAACGACAGCGTTACCTAACCCAGTTAATTCGATTAGTAAAATCTCGTCTTTGGCGTGATAACAGCCCCCACTATCAAGATGCCTTACAACAGACATGGATTTATCTTTGTCAAAACCTGTGTGAGGGGAAAACGGCTAAGCCCTATGACCCTGATGTTGCCAGTGTTGCCACCTGGCTAAATGCCTATCTAAAGTTTCGTCTATTAGATTTTGAGCAGGCGGCCCAGGCCGATCGCGCTCGTCATGTCTCTGCCTATGGCGAAGATGGTGGCACGACAGATGTGGTTGAAACCCTGGCCGCTAAGCCAGAGATTCCTCCCATTCTAGAGAGAGTTCAAGATTGGCTAGAACAGAATGCGGCGGAATTTCGCAAGATTCATGTGGTCCATCATCCGAAAATTAACTGCTATGAGCTGATTCTCAGGCGACTGCCGCCGGAAGCCTCTTGGCAGGCCCTAGAAGATGAGTTTGGTGTTTCCTATAAAACCCTCGAAAGTTTTTATCGCCGCCAGTGTAAGCCTCGTTTACGAGAGTTTGGTCGAGCCGAAGGCCACATAAGTTCTTAACCGCAATTCTTGATACCTACGACTGTCACAGTATATCGGAGACCTCTTCCATGACTTACTCGCAATCGGCTACAGATGCAGCCCGGCTGATCTGGCCAATCACCCAACAGGGCAAGAGGATTGCCCAGCAGTTTGCCCGTGACCATGGTCTGCCGGATATTGCTGAGCGGGTGAGGCGAAACACGTTAGCGGTTTGGGTGCTCCATGAGTTTTTAGAGGCCCTGGGTATTTTGACCGATTTGGCCACCAGCGATAGTTGGAACCCGGCCATGCAGCTGACGGAAGATGTGGCTGATTTGGTAGTGCCTGGGGTGGGTCGGTTGGAATGTCGCCCGGTGGAGGAGGCCGGTGTGTGTACCGTACCGCTGGGGGTGGAGCGCATTGGCTATGTGGCTGTGGCGTTAGACGAAGCGGCTGGTGAAGCCTCACTTTTGGGGTTTGTGCCTGAGGTGGCCCTGGCTCAGCTGGGGTTAGATCGGCTACAGCCGATGGATGATTTTCCCACCCATCTGCATCAACTCCGCCAGGGAGCCCTGGGGCAGGAGGCGTCTCAGCTGACTCGGCTCAGCCGGTGGTTGGAGGGATATTTTGAAAGTGGCTGGCAGTCTGCGGAAGATCTTTTGGCTCAATACCTGTGGACACCGGCCTTTAGACAGGGAGGCCAGCCAGCCCCGCAGACCCCACTGCAAATCAAACGAGCTAAGCAGTTGGACCTGGGGCTAAAGCTGGGGACAGAGCAGGTGGCCCTGGTGCTGGAAGTGGAACAGGAAAATGAATCGGCTGTAAATATCGGGCTGCGGCTTTACCCCTTGGAGGGACGTCTATATCTGCCCGAAGGTCTGACTGTCAAAATTTTGGATGGGGAGAATACGGTCTGTTTGACGGCTCAGTCTCGCAGCGCGGACAACTATTTGCAACTTTATTTTCGAGGTCATCCGGGGGAACCCTTTTCGGCTCAAGTCACCCTAGGGGATGTGAGCATTGTGGAGAATTTTATAATTTGACCTGGGGGCACCATGCAACGAAAACCGAGCACGGACAAGCTCGTGGTTCTCTAGTTGGGTCCAGGGTGCTTCCAACTGGGTTTTTCGGTGGTTATGCAGATCGGCTTAGAGGGAGAACGACCCGCTGTAGAGCTGCCTGGGGCCTTACCGCCAGCGTCAGAATTACCGGGGTTATACGAGCAGTGGCAAGTGGCCTATCGTCAGCTGCGTCTGCCCAGTCGGTTAGAAGCCCAGTCGGATATGGTGACCAATGTGTCTTGGATTGGGGACTGCCATCACAGTGCTGGGGTGCTTTGCGATCGCATCAACACCTGGTTAAGCCAGCCCACCTTTCAACCGCTTTACAACAAACTGCTTGAGCAGCTTACCCCCACGGACACGATTCGGGTCATCATCCAAACCGAAAACCCAATTTTGCAACGTCTGCCCTGGCACCAGTGGGACTTTTTCCAGCGCTACCCCCAGGCTGAATTTGCCCTGAGTGCCCCCGTCTATGAGCAGGTGGATACCCCTGAAACCCTATGCTCCACCGTCAGAATTTTAGCGTTTTTAGGCGATGCCACTGGGTTAGATCTAACGACCGACCAGGCCCTATTGCAAAATCTTCCCGGTGTGGAGCTACATTTTCTGATCGGACCAGACCGCGCCACCCTCAATCGCTACCTGTGGGATCAGCGGGGCTGGGACATCTTATTTTTTGCTGGCCACAGTAGCGGTATGGATAGTGGTGGTAGCGGCAGCATTAGCTTAAATGCCCGGGATAGGTTGACCATGCCTGAACTGAAATATGGGCTGGCCAAGGCGGTGCAGAGGGGACTTGCGATCGCACTATTTAATTCCTGCGACGGTCTGGGATTAGCCCAGGACCTGGCCGACTTGCATATCCCCCAAATCCTGGTGATGCGAGAGCCGATCCCAGATCGGGTGGCCCATGAGTTTCTCAAGGGCTGTCTAGAAAGGGTTTCCCGTAATACGCCCCTCTATCTGTCCGTTCGAGAGG
>CALBPH010000354.1 GCA_937899365.1 uncultured Leptolyngbya sp. | reverse complement strand
CCGTTACCGCATAGTCCCTAAGCAACAGACTCTGATTTTGCGCCCTTAGCTACACTCGGGGCATATGATAGATCATGGCATCCCAGCTGTTGGGAGGTAGGAGAAATGCCTGTAAGAACAAATAACTAAGGGCAATGGCAAAAACAGAAACTGTGATGGGTGCTTCTCGCCAAACTGCGGTCAAGCGCTTTGGAATATCGCTAACTAATCTCCAATATTTACGATTAATCCAAATGATGCCGCTTACAACAACCAGCTCAAATAGCGGAATTACCCCAGGTCGTTCTATCAGAAAACCAATTTGTAGTAAGCAAGACAGAAGACCTAGCCCTGAGATGATCCCTAGCGAGAGCGCTGCTGCTACGGGATAGGCGCGGCTACGTAGCCAAACAAAGAGCCCTAAACAAACTACTATGAGCTCCAATAACGAAAAAATTGCAGTCGCTATCGCCATCTGTCTAACCCCCGAACTGCCGCCAAAATCTATCGAAATCAGCATACCGTGGAGCAACGTGACTGGCGCTTTAGGTATTCAAAATACTGACAATGGCCTGCTGGGGCAGCGCTGTGACAAATGCCTCATCCAATGGCAAATGGCGCACCCATAGACGGTAGTAGATTGGCTCATAGAGAATATCCATAGCCAAATCCGGGTCTAAAATAATCGGCGCGACAATGCGACCCACATCACCACTGAGGATTTTGACCACCTGTTGCTGAGGCAGGACCTATAAAAAAATGGTGCTAGGCCTTGGAGACCCAACACCTCTGTATAACTTTGCAACTTGTAGTAACCTTATCTTACACCTAAACTGATTTAAGCTACTGAAAATAATAGGTCATGTGGTGAAACCCGTTACATCCCTAATAAAGGAAGTGATTTGGGTAAGCAATTTGGGTAAAGCCGGGGCTATTTCTGATCTTTTGGTGCATTGCGAACTGACAAGTCAGCGCTGGCGCGATCGCACTTTTTACAGTTCAACTTATAACCCAGCATGGCCGTTCTCCCCGCTACGGTCAGGACCCAAGGCCGTGTAGTCAAGCGATGGTCTCAGCAAGCACATTTTTCGTAGGTAATGCCAATGCTGCACGCCATTTGATAATAGGGCAGTTTCTCCCGCAGTTGTTCTCCAGCCTCGGTGCTATCGGTGCCATGTTGCCAGGCAGCATACTGAATCAAGCGAGCAATCGCACCACCGCTCGCTCTGAGACCAGGCCATGCACCTAGGACCAGCGCTATACTCAGACCAGTTATGGCAACGGATGAACGTACGGTTTTGGCTATAGGTGGGCACCATGGGGCAGTCTGTAAGGGCTTCGGAAACGGGACTTGCGATCGCAAACCAGGCCCGTCAGCGCCGGGGTTGGACCAAAACCAGCACCGCCCGCTGGTGGCAAGATGCCCACACCTCCAGGGCCACCCTGCGACGCTTCTGGCGCGGTGAGCGCATCCAGCAAGACACCTTTATCGCCATTTGTCAGACAGTGGGTCTTGATGACTGGCAAACAATTGCCGAACCATTATCGGAGGCCAGCGATGAACCATTATCGCGGCCCCCTCTAATTGACTGGGGAGATGCCCCCGATGTGGAGCAGTTTTATGGCCGCCAGCAGGAACTGCAACAGCTACGGACTTGGATTGTGCTAGACAGCGCCAAGTTAATTAATATCAGTGTCTTGGGGGGTATTGGTAAGACCGCCCTCGCCCTCGCCTTGGCGGAACAACTGCAAACAGACGTTGACCACATTATTTGGCGTTCGGCCCGCAGACCTCTCGAGGCACTGCTGACGGCGTTACTCGATGCCCCCATAGAGACCGTTGATCAGGGGCTACGACAGCTGCTCAAAACAATGCAGAGCCCCAGACTGATTATCCTTGACGATATGGATGGGGACCCGCTCCATTTAGACCTTCTCTATCAACAGTCTCGCGCGCGCCATCAAAGTTGTTTATTGGTGCTTAGCCGCCAGCCACTACCTCCCCAGTTCCATCTGTTAAATCGCGCCCAGCACCTATCTCTGTCTGGGTTATCGGCTGATGCCGCAGCTCAGCTGTTACACGGCTGTGGTGGTCACTCTTATCAGCTAAACGCATTGGCCCGCATATATGGCCATAACCCCCTAGCCCTAAAGCTAGTGACTGTGACTATTCAAACTGTTTTTAATGGCCAGACAGCTGCCTTTTTAGCGCAGGAAACGGTGATTTTACCGGAGCCAATACGGCTGCTTTTTAAGCAACAATTTGAGACCCTTGGCCCCCTAGAAAGGTCATTGATCTTTTGGCTAACCATCTGGCAGGAACCGATTTCCCTATGTCGGTTGCAAACCCACGTGCTCAACCCTACGGGGGTGATTGCGGCCCTGTCTACCCTGGTGCAACATGCCCTCGCCACCCAACATTTTCTCTCCCACGAGCCATCCTTTAGCCTGCAACCCATGGTGCAGACCTATGCCATGGATGAACTGGTCGAAACCATTATCCAAGAGATTAGTCAAGCACAGCAGCAGACTATTCAGTCTTTTCAACTTTTAAGAACCCACTGTCTCATCCGCCCTGGCACTGATGACATTCTTGGCGATCGCATTCTAACCGCACTGCAAGAAAGCTATCAAAACCAGCTAGCCCAACCGCCACTAGCGTTGATAGAAGACTGGCTGCAACAGGCCAAAGACGACGCCCCTAGTACAGCCGGTTATCTGTCGTTTAATTTAACGATACTCAGGGACCTGTTGACCTCCCCCCTGTGAGAAAACATAGTAGGTTGAGGCCACAGATTCAACCAGCCCAAGCATCAGCAACGCTATGTTATTTCAACGCATAGTCAACGGCCTTTTCCGCATGAATAGTAGTGCTATCAAACAGCCGGATATCCGTATCAGTTTGCTGTACCAGCATCCCGATTTCGGTACAGCCAAGGATAATGGCGTCAGCGCCGCGTCCGGCCAAATCATCCATAATCCGCAGATATTCTTTTTTAGACTTAGCCTCTACCTTACCTAAGCAAAGCTCCTGGTAAATGACCTGGTGTACGATGCGTCGATCAGCGTCATTGGGGATTAAAACCGTCAGCCCATGGTTCTCGCTGAGCCGACCGCTGTAAAAGTCCTGCTCCATGGTAAATGCGGTGCCTAGCAGCCCCACGGTTTGAATAGTCTGCTGAGTTGAGGCCTGTGCGATCGCATCGGCAATGTGCAACAGCGGTATGTCAATGGCCGCCTCTATCTGGGGGGCCACCTTATGCATGGTGTTGGTACAGATCAACAGAAAATCAGCCCCCGCTGACTGCACTCCCACCGCAGCCTCTGAGAGGATTTTTGCCATCTCATCCCAGTTACCTTCATGCTGGAGCTTTTCGATGGGGTCAAAATCTACGCTGTACAGGGCAATTTTGGCAGAATGTAAACCACCCAGCGCCTGTTTCACCCCCTGATTAATGGCACGGTAGTAATTGACCGTGCTTTCCCAGCTCATACCGCCTAAAAGACCAATCGTTTTCATCGGCATCCTGCTTAAAGAGACTATAGCGTTGCACCCATAGTTAATATCATAGGGAATCACCCTTAGGTTAGGACGTCGTAAAATAAGGCATCCGCCATGTTTTTGGTAAACGGGCTCTGACAGCCTATGCCCGATTCAAGAAATCTATATTACGATGCGTCATGTTGTCCTAGAAAACCGTCGTTAACTTGCCACAGAGGGGGGGGGGGGGGGGGGGGGGGGGGGGGGGGGGGGGGGGGGGGGGGGGG
>CALBPH010000353.1 GCA_937899365.1 uncultured Leptolyngbya sp. | reverse complement strand
GCGCCCCAGTCATTAGCCACGGCCCATAGCCGCAGCCATCAGCACCCAGACCACTCGCATTCAGACCACTCGCATTTAGACCACTCGCATTCAGCCCATCAGCACTCAGACCACCCAGACCCTATTCCCCCAGAGTCTCCGCAGACAGTCCCAGGACATCGTCAGGCCCTAGTGGAACTACAGACGCAGATAGATGATTTGACCCCCCAGGCTATTGGCTATCTTTATGACGGCCTATTTAAAGCCGGTGCCCTGGATGTGTTTACCCAAGCCATCAGCATGAAAAAAAATCGTCCGGGCATGTTGCTGACGGTAATTTGTGACCCGGCCCATGTCGATTCCTGTCAATCGCTGCTGTTTTCAGAAACCACCACCTTGGGCGTTCGCATAACCACCCAGCAGCGGCAGACCCTTTACCGTACCTGGCAGTCCGTCAAGACAGACTATGGGACTGTACAGGTGAAAGCCGGTTTAGCCACCCCCAACGGTCCCATCCTCAATCTTCAGCCCGAATATGAAACCTGTGCCCAACTGGCCCGTGACCACGGCATTAGCTGGAAACGCATTCAATGGGCAGCCATTGCCGCCGCTCAACCCCTATATACAGCACCCTACAATCCCCACCATTGGAGAACTCAGCGTTCTGAGCTGGATGATTCTTTCTAAAGTCCAGTAAAGTTTGGCTCAGGCCCTGGTATCCGTCACGTCTACTGATGAGTGGTTCAACGGTGCCCAGTGGAGTTCCTTCATCATTTGAGAAAAAATACGGTATTCGTCCAACGATGCAGTTTCAGCATTACTTTCAGTCGTATCTTGCTGCACCTGCACCAGGTTGTACTGCACATCGCTACCGCAAATGGCCAGGGTGACACCGTATATCTCTAAAAAGTTGATAATCCACTGGCACTCTTCGCGAGGAAATTGCTCGTAATAACGAATCAAATCAGCAATCCGCGCATCTAAATAGGGATGGGAGTTTGGAGAAATCAGGATTAGCTTGAGCAGTACAATGGCCAGCGTCAGTGGTCGACCATTGGTCAGTAGCAGGCTAAATAACGTCGACGGTGTCTCAGCATCCTCCGTCATCAAATAGTCAATCACACGATTACTGGTCAGTAACGCCAGGGATGGATCCAAAGGATTCTGATTGAATTTGACGTATAGCTTGTCCAGTTTTTCCCTCAGCTTATTTTCCAGGGTCACCACAAAATCAGTTTTGATGGCGGAAAACAGCAAATATTCAATCAGACTATTTTTATAGCTGGCATAGCTCAGACCTCGGGTTTGCTCATGAAAAATCCGGGCCAGGTTACGGTGGCTAAACATGCCTCGTTTGGCCACCAGGGACCGAATAACCCGTAAGGCGCTATCCCCCAACATGGTTGGGTTATCCCGGCGATGCTGGGCCGGAACCTTTTGAAAATGGGCCGTATACATGGCCAAATCAAACTTAAATTTGTCCCTCAGCCGCTGAGATAGGGCCCTAGCCGCCTCCCGCTGCTCTAGCGGATTGCTGGTGTCTATATATTGAGGGGCTAGCAAGTAGGCCGTGTACCGTTTTGACCAGTTTGGATCTTCGTTATTAAAACGATTGGCGACAAAGAGCTTTAGATCTTGAAAGTCATCGCTATCCACAAAGCTCTGTAGCCATTGCCGCAATCGCTTGATGGTGGGCGATATGGACAGCTTACGAATAGTCGGGTCTGCAAACAGCTGAATTAATCCTCGGATAGCGCCATACTCACGGGCGACCTCCCAGTTATTAATCAGAATGTAGCAGGAACGCTTTAGGGTGTTGTGAAATTCCCTTTCGTTGTTAGAAAATAAGATGGCGTAAAGTGCTGGAATCGTGTTTGCACTTACGGTTTCATGGTGCTGCAAAAACAGACCTTTGAATTCCTCAAGCACGTCTTCGGCAGACCAATCCTTAACGATGTCTAGCAGAAAATCATAGATTGTTTGCTGTGCCTGCTGAACGTCCTGGTGACGACGTCTAGGATTGAACGAATCAGAAACTCTATCAACAACCATGCAGATTATTGGTGTACAAGACCGGTCTTGCTATTAGCAGTCACGGCAAAATAGATAGATATTTTGGACGAAGCAAAGAAATATGTCCGGATAATCACTTTGTAACAAGAAACTACCCATCTTGAAAAGTATATTTCCCTTAGCGCCTCCTCCGTAACACCACTGATCGCCCCGTACTATACGTTCTATTGGACGGGTGAATCCCCTATAAAGTATATCTTTCAGCGATATTAGATGACGTATGTACGACAACGATTGCAAATGGCATCGTGCTATTGCTTACGCAGCGTACAAACTTAAAGACAAATTATAAAATTTTAGCCTTATAACGTGGTTAAAAAAACCTTTAAAGATGGGGGCGGAGGGACTTGAACCCTCACGACCGTTTAAGGTCAGCGGATTTTCACCCTCCCACAGCTTTCGCTGTTGCCATGCTAAGCAGGCTTTGAGGATTGGACCCTCCCTTTACCCTCGACTTGACGTTAGGGTAGCTCCCGTCGGGCCTCTGCACCTTCCGTCTAAGCTATGGAACCCCATAGGTTTTAGACGGCTTGGCTCAGGATTGCCATATCTCCTACCAAAAACTTGGTTAACGGAGACTTAGGTTTCCCTGAGTTTGAGAGCTTCCACTTAACAGATTTCTCCGCTAAGGCTCAGTTTTCTAAGTCCGCAGCGTCTACCATTCCGCCACGCCCCCCTAGTTTGGTGATCAATCTAACGTGCCACAGGCTGGCCATAGAATTAAGCCGACCTAATGCACTATTCAGATAACACCTGTTTAATTCCAACACCAACTGGTATTCTGTGCAACCCCCTGAACGCTATGATGACTTGTGCGAAGTAATGTGTGCCTAAGGGGCTATGGATAACCTCGATATCTCACTTTTGATTACGCTGGCGGTTTATGCCGGTTTGGCTGGTCTCTATTTAGTCGTTATACCTGCAGCATTGCTGTTTTATTTAAAGCAGCGTTGGAATGTGGCGTCATCCTTAGAGCGTCTTTGGATTTATTCCTTGGTGTTTGTATTTTTTCCGGGGATGCTGCTGCTATCGCCCTTTCTTAACTTTAGACCCCAGCGTCGTGAGATTTAACCATGCGTCGGATTGATGTAATTGGCATCGGACTGGGTGTCTTTGTGGTGGGGGGCGGTGTGTATGTAGCCCTCTCTCTGGCAGGATTAGATGGCATTTCGGCCGGCATCTGGAGCCAGGTTATTTTTACGGGCGGACTGTTGGGCTGGGTGCTTACCTACCTGACTCGAGTGTTTTCCCAAAAGATGACCTACAACCAGCAGCTGAAAGACTATGAGGATGCTGTCCTCCAGAAACGTTTAGACGAAATGTCCGATGAAGAGATAGCTCAGCTACAGGCGGAACTGGAGGCGGAGAAAAAATCCCAGTCGCCGTCTTAACTGTCTTGTTTGTCGTACGCCACATATCAGATACGTAGGTCCTACATAGATATCACACAGAAACTATGGGTAAGTCGGTCTCAGCTCAATTTCAGACTTTGCGTGATCACAACGACTGTGCGCTAATTCCATTTATTACGGCGGGCGATCCTGATTTAGCCACCACGGCAGACGCCCTGCGAGCATTGGACCGAGCTGGTGCGAGTTTGATTGAGCTGGGTGTTCCCTATTCTGACCCCCTGGCGGATGGTCCAGTGATTCAAGCGGCGGCCACCCGGGCGTTGGAACGGGGTGTCACCCTGGACGCTGTTTTAGAACTGGTGGCTGAGGTATCACCAGAGCTGTCGGCACACATTGTCCTGTTTACTTACTACAACCCCATCCTTAATCGTGGGGTTGAGCAGTTTCTCCGGGATATTTATCAGGCGGGGGCCCGGGGGCTAGTGGTGCCTGATTTACCCCTAGAAGAGATGGAGGTACTCCTGCGGCCAGCCCAGGAAATTGGCATTGAGGTGACGCTGTTGGTGGCACCCACCACCCCCAAGGAGCGAATTGTTGCGATCGCAAAGCAGTGCCAGGGCTTTATCTATTTAGTCAGCGTAACGGGCGTAACGGGTATGCGTCGCCAGATAGAAAGTCGTGTGCAAGATTTACTCCAGGAGCTACGAACTGTTACCGATAAGCCAATTGGCGTAGGCTTTGGCGTCTCGTCTCCTGAACAAGCGGCCCAGCTTAAAGCCTGGGGAGCCGATGGTGTGATTGTCGGCAGCGCCTTTGTTAAACGGTTGGCACCCGGCGGTGTTTTAGAAGTAGAAAACTTTTGCCAGCAGCTTAAAACCGCCCTAAGCTGACGACATTTGCCAGATACCGATAAGGCTATACCCGGCACAGCACGTTCTCCATGGCAGAACGTGCTGATTCTTTTTGTTGCCTTGCTGTAGACAATCGGTTGATGACATGCATGCCGTTACAGAGTTGTTACGGAGTAACGACAAGCATTGCGAAACGTAAACTTCAATGAAACTTCACGTTAGTTCAACTGAACTTCAATTGAGAGTAAAACTCCCTTAAATCAGGACATGGCAGTAGCGATCCCCATGGATTTACTCAGCTAAATAGCCAAAATTTAGAGAAAATTTCCAATTTTTTATCAAACTTTCCTGATTCAGTAAGCATCAGTATATGCTCCTAAACTTTGCCTTGTGCTGTGAGGTATTGCACTCTTCCAAACCAGAGTGTAATAATCCTTGACCAGAGATAGAGATAACCGTATAAATACGGCAAACTTCTTTGATTTATCAGTTGTTTGACGGTCGCAATCAGTGTTTCTTCTCAGACCTACGGTCAGGGGATGTCTGGAGTAATTACCGACTTTTGCAGTTCAGTCAGGTTGTGTTTTTGACCACAGGTGAACTAGCTGCAAACAGTTACGGAATGTTGCGTCTGATTGCTTGTGGAAAAGGGCGATGGTGATAGCTATTTGCCTTGTTGTTGGTGCCTGTGAGGGGTCATGAGAGTTTTGAAAAACCGTCCTAGAGGTGCCGTTCGGCACCTGCTTAAAGCTGTAAGTTTTTTCCTGGTGGGCGTGCTGATGAGCACGCTGCTGGTTTACGCCCATACCCCTGTGATGCCTGTGAGTGCACAGGTTCAGGTGACCAATACCGCATCTGGAGCCTTTGATGATCCGAGCAACCCCAATCGTCCCAGGGTGGTTGCTCCAGGAAACACAACGACCATTGGAGTTCCAGGCGATACCAATCAGCTGCTTAGGCTGACCAAGACGGCAGATAAGTCTGCCGCTGAACCCGGTGATGTTGTTATCTATCGGCTGCTGGTGGAGAACCTGAGTGACGTTCCCGCCACTCCCCTAACCGTTACAGACAACCTGCCACGGGGACTGGAGTATATCGAAGACTCGGTTAATACCGCGCCGACGCCACCAACGCTGCTCTCCTTTACCCCTGCGGGACGACAGCTAAATTTTCAATTTGACTCACTAGCCCCTAGCTCAAGCGTTCAAATTCTCTATGCCGTCACCCTGACACCTGATTCCGTCAGGGGCTCCGGTGTAAACGTAGCCAGTGCATCGGCCCCCGGCTTCCCTACGGCCCAGGCTGAGTTTCGTCTAACCATCCGGCCTGGCATTCTGTCTGACTGCGGCACTATCATTGGCCGCGTCTTTGTGGACAAAAACTTTGATGGTGAACAGCAGCGTGGCGAGCCCGGTGTGCCCAATGCAGTCGTTTACCTCGATGACGGTAACCGCATTATTGCTGACCCAGACGGTCTGTTCTCCATGGCTAACGTGGTGTCGGGCAATCGGGTGGGCGTTATCGACCTAAGCAGTTTGCCCGGTTATACCTTGGCCCCCAACCTCTATCGCCTAGAAAACAACAGTCAATCTAGACTGGTGCGCCTAGAACCAGGCGGTCTGGCACGTATGAACTTTGCAGTAACACCGACCTACGGGGAGGGGCAGAACTAATAATGAAGATGCGTCTGTTATCAAATTCGATTTGTTTAGGGTTGCTCACCACATTGACTGGGGTATTCGCACTGCTGCAACCGGCTCGCGCGGCTCAAGACCAGTCCGGTTCGACGGCTGATGTTGTCAGCCCTGATGTTCTGCCATTAGCGGATATCAATACGTTTGACCCGCTGGGTGTGAATTCGCTGGATGTGGAAACCCTGGAGCTATTGGCCCAGGCCAGTGATGACCTACCTAGCGATTTGCTCGACTCCAATACGCTACCTGTGGAGGAGGATCCTGGGGAAGCTGAAGGATTTATTGACGGCACGATTATTCGTGAGGTCCCCAGCTCCCTACCACCGCTGATTAAGGATGAGCTTGGGGATGATTTAACCGTTGAGATGGTGCCAACGGGGGACTCGTTTGCCCCTGCCGATGGTCGGTCCACGCTGGGGCTAAAGGGTTCCATTCTGGATGGGTCAGGACGGCCTGTGCGGGAAGATGTGGTGGTGACCCTAACAGCGTCCGCCGGTACCTTTATCGGTGCTGACTATGACATCGACCGCAGCGGCTTCCAGGTACTGGCTCGCCAAGGGGAGTTTGAGGTTGAGCTGCGGTCACCTCTAGATGCCCAACGGGCCACTATTCGGGCTAGTGTGCCTACCCGTGAAGCCTTGGGCTTGGTCAATGATGAGGAAACGGCGCAGCAGCCCGTT
>CALBPH010000352.1 GCA_937899365.1 uncultured Leptolyngbya sp. | reverse complement strand
TGCGATTCTGGGGAATGCACTTTTGATACCTCATCCCCCAAACCCATGGACAATAAAGCAATGCTAATGATTCCGGGGCCTACCCCGGTACCCGAGAAAGTCCTGCAAGCGATGGCCAAGCACCCCATCGGGCATCGCAGCGGCGACTTTGGCAAAATCATCGCCGAGGTCAATGAGGGCCTCCAGTGGCTGTTTCAGACCAAGAATGAAGTATTAACCCTATGTGCTAGCGGCACCGGCGTTGTCGAAGCAGGCATTATCAACTTCCTGAGCGCTGGCGATAAAGTTCTGGTGGGCAGCAACGGTAAGTTTGGCGATCGCTGGGCCCAAATTTCTAAAGCGTTTGGCCTGGATGTCCAGGTGATTCAGACGGATTGGGGTGTTCCCCTCGATCCTGAGGCGTTTGGCGCTGCGCTGACCGCTGATACTGAAAAAGCGATTAAGGCCGTTATCGTCACCCACAGTGAAACCTCCAGCGGTGTGCTCAACCCCGTGGAAGCTATTAATGAGAAGGTCAAGGCCCACGGTGACGCCATCATCATTGTGGATGCGGTCACGAGTTTGGCCTCCTACGACCTGAAGGTGGATGAGCTGGGTCTGGATGTGGTTGCTTCAGGCTCCCAGAAGGGCTTTATGATCCCGCCAGGTATGGGCTTTGTCTCGGTTAGTGAAAAGGCGTGGGCGGCCTATGCTAATGCCACCCTCCCCAAGTTCTATATGGATCTGGGTAAGTATCGTAAGTCCTTTGCTAAGAGCAGCACACCATTTACCCCGCCAGTCAATTTGTACTTTGGCCTCCAGGCCGCCCTAGAGATGATGAAGGCAGAGGGGCTGGAAAATATTTTTGCTCGTCATGAGCGTCAGAAGCAGGCTAGCCGTGCGGCGATGAAAGCGTTGGGGCTGCCGCTGCTGGCGCCTGATGATTTCAGCAGCCCGGCGGTGACGTCTGTAATCCCCGATGAAATTGTCAGTGCTGAGGCGATTCGCTCCACCATGAGCAAGCAGTTTGATATTGCGCTGGCGGGTGGTCAAGATCATCTAAAGGGCAAGATCTTTCGGATTGGGCATCTAGGGTTTGTTTGCGATCGCGACATTCTCACCACCGTCGCCGCCCTAGAAACCACCCTTCAAATCCTGGGCTACGAGGGCTTTACCCCCGGCAGCGGCGTATCGGCAGCCAGCCAGGTATTGCGTTAATCATCCCGTAGGGGTGCACCATGGTGCGCCCCTACGGCTCCAAATACGTAATCTCCACCCGATCCCCTGCCTCCAGGCCCAGTTCCGCTGCCCGGCCAATCCGCAGCTCAATCACATTGTCCACCAGCAATCTACCTGGACTGTAGGTAGGACAAGGATCTGCTTCACAGGGGGGGGCTTCAGCAATGCCCTGCACCTGGCCTTGATATAAAAACACCATGTCCAGTCCCACCGGCACATTCTTCATCCAAAAGCCCACGGGGCGAGCCGGGCTAAAGGGAAACAACATCCCCCGGTTGTCCGGTAGGGCCTTGCGGTGCATCAGCCCCAGCTGCTGCTGTCGAGCCGTCTGAGCCACCTCTAGCTCGACGGTTTCACCCGCAATAATCGCTTGGGCCGTAATGGGGAGCACTTGACCAGGTCCAGTCAGCATTGAAGAAAGATCAGCGTCGTTAGGGTCAGGTTCTGATGTTACGACAGGATACGCTGGGTCGATCTCAGCCGTCTCAGCAGAGTTTGGAGTGCTGCAGGCCAGTAACAAACAACATAGTCCAACCAGCGGCAAATACTGCCGTCTACGCCAATCGCTCACGCTCGCTTTCCTCCATGTCCTTTCATAAGATTGCTAATGCTGGTGGAGCTAATGCTAATGGTGTTAACGCTGGACACAGCCTACCCCCTGTATCTTAAAACGTGTGACAGCTCAAAAAATTAATTGCGTTTCCCATGCCCTCCTCCCCTTATCGTGTCGGTGTCGCCGGTCCCGTGGGCTCTGGCAAAACCGCCCTCGTTGATGCCCTCTGCAAATCCATGCGCGATACCTATTCCATCGCCGTGGTGACTAACGATATCTATACCCAAGAAGACGCCCAGTTTTTGGTGCGTAGCCAGGCCCTACTCGACCACAACCGCATCGTTGGTGTTGAGACCGGTGGCTGTCCCCACACCGCTATCCGCGAAGATGCCTCCCTCAATTTAGTGGCGATTGAAGATTTAGAAGTGCGGTTTGACGATCTAGATTTAATCTTTGTCGAAAGCGGTGGCGATAACCTGGCTGCTACCTTCAGCCCAGAGCTGGTAGACCTTACCCTCTATGTCATCGATGTAGCCGCTGGCGATAAAATCCCTCGCAAAGGTGGCCCAGGCATTACCAAATCAGACTTACTGGTCATTAATAAAATTGACTTGGCCCCCATGGTCGGTGCCGATCTCAGCGTCATGGATCGAGATACCAAGACCATGCGTAAGGATAAACCCTTCGTATTTACAAACCTTAAAGCTAGTCACGGGTTAGAAACGATTCAGCAATTCATTCAGTTTCAGGGTCGGTTGCCTTTACCTCAATCTGCTTAGGATTTGATTAAGCCTTAAAACCGTCAGGGTTAGGGTGAAGTCACCTGAGACTGCCTAAAACCAGTCATGACAGATGCTGGGGATCAAAATAAAATTAAATCTGTAGAAATCAATAAAGTATCAAAAGCTACAATTTTCACTTTCCCCAAGACTTAACATCACTGAGCGAATAAGTGTATCTACGGTAACTGTGGCATCTTCTGTTGCAGCCGCCTATTTGTAGATTCCATCGGTGTGTGAGTCGTTAAAAAGGAACGCCCAATGACGAGGATTAATAGACGTAAATTTTTGGTGTACGGCTCTACTGCCGTAGGTACCAGCATTTTGCTCAAGGCCTGTGGTGGTGGTTCTGACCCCGCTGCTGACACCACTGCACCAGCCGAAGGCGAAGCTGCCCCGGCAGCGGCTGGCGGTGGCGATACTATTAAGGTGGGTATTCTGCACTCGCTGAGTGGCACCATGGCCATTAGTGAGACCACCGTAGTAGACGCTGAAGAGCTTGCAATCAAAGAAATCAACGCGGCTGGCGGTGTTCTAGGTAAGCAGATCGAAATCGTTAAGGAAGACGGTGCTTCTGACTGGGATACCTTTGCTGAGAAAGCTGAAAAGCTAATTGACCAGGACCAGGTCACCGTAGTATTTGGCTGCTGGACCTCTGCTAGCCGGAAGAAAGTACTGCCCGTATTCGAAGCCAAGGACCACATGCTGTGGTACCCCGTACAGTACGAAGGCCAAGAGTGCTCCAAGAACATCTTCTACACCGGTGCTGCCCCCAACCAGCAAATCGAGCCCGCCGTTGACTGGCTGCTTGAGAATAAAGGTACTGACTTCTTCCTCGTGGGGTCTGACTATGTATTCCCCCGGACTGCCAACAACATTATCAAAGAGCAGCTGAAGGCCAACGGCGGCAATACCGTCGGTGAAGACTACCTGCCCCTGGGTAACACCGAAGTCACCCCCATCATCACTAAGATCAAAGCCGCTCTCCCCGACGGCGGTGTGATCTTCAATAGCCTCAATGGTGATAGCAACGTTGCCTTCTTTAAGCAACTCAAAGGTGCTGGCATGGGTCCCGATAAGTACCCTGTTATGTCCGTGAGTATTGCAGAAGAAGAAGTCCGCACCATTGGTCCCGACTTCCTCACCGGCCACTACGCTGCTTGGAACTACTTCCAGACAGTTGAGAGCGCTGAGAATGAGAAGTGGGTTTCCGACTTTAAGGCTGAGTATGGTGACGATCGCGTTACTAACGACCCCATGGAAGCGGCCTACATCATGGTCTATCTGTGGAAGCAAGCGGTCGAGAAAGCGGGCTCTACTGATATTGCCGCTGTGCGTGAAGCTGCCTACGGCCAAGTCTTCGATGCTCCCGGTGGTACGGTCACCATGAACCCCAACCACCACATCTCGAAGACTGTCCGTATCGGTGAAATTCGTGAAGACGGTCTGTTTGATATCGTCTCCGCAACCGATGGTCCTGTGACTCCCATTCCCTGGAACCAGTATGTGGCTGATACCAAGGGCTATGCCTGTGACTGGTCTGATCCAGCCAAGGGTGGCAAGTTCAAAGAAGCCTAAGGCTTTTGTAAGTTAGCTGACAGGGGGAGGGTCGCTGTGACCCTTCCCTTTTTTGATTTGGGTTGATAGCTTCCGTTAAAAATTCGTTTTTTCTCACAACAAACTAAGCAACAGTCAACGTATTTCGCAGGTAATTGTCGTGCTTGACGGTTTAATCAACGGCATATTTAACGGCATCAGCATTGGCGCGGTGCTCCTAATTGTGGCCCTGGGGCTGGCCATTGTCTTTGGCCTCATGGGGGTGATTAACCTGGCCCATGGAGAACTGATGATGCTAGAGGCCTACACCACCTAAGTGGTTCAAAACGGGTTCAAATCCTTTGGTGATGGAGCCCAAGATTTTTATATTTTTGCCGCCTTGCCCCTCTCATTTGTTGTGGCGGCCCTGGTGGGATTATTGCTGGAGCGCAGTGTGATTCGACTGCTCTACGGACGACCGTTAGAGACGCTGCTGGCCACCTGGGGGGTAAGTCTCATCCTGCAGCAGTTTGTCCGCAGTGTCAGCTGGGCCATGACCTTTGGTATTTTGGCCGTATGTCTGTTGCTCTTTGGTGGGCGGGCCGCTTTGAACAAGTTTGCCAACCTGGGACCGCGTCAGAAGCTGGCTAATTTTGTTGTTTTGGTGCTGTCTGCCGGTATCGGTATTACCCTGGGGCGTTCTCTAAATGGGAGTGATGCCCTGGCTAAACCCTGGTTTAGTGCTCGTAATGTGGATGTGACGGCCCCTAGCTGGCTACAGGACAGTATCAGTGTTACCGATACCTTGTCTTTTCCCGCCGCGCGCATTTTTATCATTGCACTCACGATTATTTGCCTGGTGGGGACATTTTGGTTTCTCAATAAGTCCGCCTGGGGCTTACGGATTCGAGCCGTTACCCAAAACCGCGACATGAGTGCTTGTCTGGGTATTCCCACCAAGCGAGTGGATGCCCTCACCTTTGCCCTCGGCTCTGGTTTGGCTGGGATCGCCGGGTGTGCAGTTACCTTGCTAGGTTCAGTGGGCCCCAACCTCGGCAGTAACTATATTGTGGATGCCTTTATGGTGGTTGTCGTGGGCGGCGTCGGCAAGCTCGTGGGCAGTATTGTTGCCGCCCTACTCATTGGCATTGTTTCCTATATTTTGGGGTCTGGTACCTTGGTGCTGATGCTGCCGTCCAGCGAGGCTCTCCAGCCCTTGATCGATATGGCCACATTCTTTGCAACAACCAGTATGGCCAAGGTGCTGGTGTTTGCCCTGATTATTGCCTTTTTGCAGGTTAAGCCCGCTGGCTTATTCCCCCAAAAAGGTCGTTCGGTGGAGGCATAACGATGATAGAAACAAAACCCGTGGGCAAAAAACGCAGACGCACCCTCGAAGCAGGTATCGTCATTGGCCTAACTCTTTTGCTTATTTTTGTTGCCCCCCTATTGCTGAGCGGTTTTCGCTTAGGCCTACTGGGGCGATTTCTGGCGTTGGCCATTGTGGCCCTAGGGGTGGATCTAATCTGGGGTTATACCGGCTTGCTAAGTCTGGGCCAGGGGATCTTCTTTGCCCTGGGTGGCTATGCCTTTGCCATGCACCTACAGCTCAATTTGGCGGGCGATGGCATTCCTGAATTCTTTGGTCTGTATGGTGTGTCAGAGCTGCCGTGGTTCTGGCAGCCGTTTTACTCGTTGCCGGTTACCCTGATTGCCATTGTGGTGCTGCCGGGCGTGGTGGCAGGGTTGCTGGGCTATTTGGTCTTTCGTAACCGCATTCGAGGCGTCTATTTCTCGATTTTGACCCAGGCGATGCTGGTGGTCTTTTTTAACTTTTTTAATGGCCAGCAAAAGCTGATTAACGGCACTAACGGTCTCACCACCGATACGACGTTGCTATTTGGGCAGCAGGTGGGTAGCGATCGCATGCAGTTTGCCTTCTACGTCGCCACCGTAATCACCCTTGCCCTCACCTATGGTCTCTGTCGCTGGCTCACCCGAGGCCGCTTTGGCCGATTGCTCATCGCCATTCGCGACGATGAAAACCGGCTCAGATTTTCCGGCTACAACCCCGCCATGTTTAAGGTGCTCGTCTTTGCCGTTGCCGGTGGTATTGCGGGCGCGGCCGGTGCTCTCTACACCGTTCAATCCAGCGGTATTACCCCGCAGTACATGAGCGTGGCCTTCTCCATTGAAATGGTGATTTGGGTTGCCGTGGGTGGTCGGGCTACCCTAGGCGGTGCCGTCCTCGGTGCCCTCGTGGTCAACTGGGCCCAGGCTCTGTTGAGTGAGCAGTTTCCAGAAGTGTGGCTATTTTTCCAAGGAGCCCTCTTCTTGCTGGTAGTGACCGTATTACCCAAAGGGATTGTGGGCTGGCTCCGCGATGACGCTGTCCGACAGATCCGTGATCTCCTAGGTCTCCAACCTCAACTCAGTACCTATCCCGATATCGAGCTAGACCCCGACGTCAAACGCGAACAGCGTGAACTGGCCGGAAAATAATCTCGACACCATCGATTATTGCACCCCACCATGGCAACCAAAATCCTCGAAATCGAC
>CALBPH010000351.1 GCA_937899365.1 uncultured Leptolyngbya sp. | reverse complement strand
AGTGGCCCTACGTCAACCCTCGATGGACCGTCTGTCTTGCCGATAGTGCCCATGCCTGTCTGGATGAATTCGAGGCTAGCGCTTGTGAGAGAGCGATCGCGTTTTTTGATCCGCCTTACTGGGTGCCCAAGGGCTCGCGGCCAGGCCGCCGGGGAACGGGTGCTCTGACGCCAGCGTACACACATCATGGAGACCCACAGGGTGATGAACTGAAAGAGCTTTGCCTGAGTGTTCTCAAGCGACTGCTGAACAACCCACGGGTTGAGCGGATCGTGGTGACTAACTATATTTCCCCTGAGCTAGCCGCTGCTGTTGAGGCCATGGGTAAAGGCGGTAGAGCGTGGCGGTTAACTCCGCTTGGAGAATTAACAACTATGAACAGAGGCATGATTCGTGATGACTGCCCTGTTGAAGGTTTCTGGGAATTCGGCGGGCGCATGATGGCCGGACGATATGAACAGCAACAGTTGTTGGAGGTGGCTGCGTGACATCACTTACTCATCTGGACTTGTTCAGTGGTATTGGGGGGTTTTCCTTGGCTGCCCAAATGATCGGTGGCATTGATACTCAGCAATTTGTTGAGATAAACCCATTTTGCCAAAAAGTGTTAACGAAGCATTTTCCAGGAGTCCCTATTCATGGCAATATCACAACTTACTTTCCTGACCAACGATTTGATGTCGTCACCGGTGGATTCCCGTGCCAGGACATCAGTCAGGCCAATACAACACAGAATCCAAAAGGGCTGCAAGGGAGTCGGTCTAGCTTATTCTTTGAAATCATCCGAATCCTTCGCCAGTGCCGACCCCGTTACCTCGTACTGGAAAACTCAGCAGCGCTGCTTAATTTCAGACAAGGGAGAGATATGGGAGCAATTCTCTGGGAGCTTTCCCAGTGCGGGTATGATGCGGAGTGGTCAGTTATATCAGCGTGCGCCTTGGGTGCCCCACACACACGGAACCGGTTGTTCATTGTGGCCTACGCCAACGGCCAGTATGGGCAGAAGCGGATGGCCGTTCAACAAAACAACAACCGGGACTTACAAAAAGAGCACCAGGGACAGGGCTCTAGCCTATGGTCCCAGACCGCCCCCGGCCCTAGCGGAATGGCTAATGGGATTTCCAGCAGATTGGACCGGGTTAGAGCCTTAGGTAATGCAGTTGTGCCACAGGTGGCGGCTGTGGCGCTTGACCGTGTTTTGCAGTTGGAGGTGGCCGCGTGACTATCGAAAACCAAAGGCGGGCAATGATTGAGCCCCTCCTCCTGCGATCGCTGGATATAGCGTTTGGTCTTTACACCCCACTGAAAACGATGTGGGTAGTCATGGCACATCGACAGATTATCAGGGAGTACCGGAAACGAAATCAGTTGAGTGAGGCTGATTTTTTGGAAAAAGCCTGGAAGACGGATGCGAAGGAGGTGGTGAACGGTGAGTGATTTAGCTAAAACACTAGACCAACTTATAGCCGCTGTATCTACTCTCCAAAAACAGCAACAGCGGCAAGACCCCATGCTGGCCAAGGAAGCCTGCAAAGTTTTAGGTTACCCTAGCCCTAAGAGTCTTAGGGACGCTGTGAGCAAGGGTGACATCTTATTAGGAGATGAAGCCTTTCAGCGGGGTTCTAGCGAGAAAGCGCCATGGATGTTTAACACTGAGGCTATCCTTACTAGATGGCAACAAGAAAGTGCACAGACAGCGCTTAGGTAGCTTCAGGGGGCATAGCTCTGTCCGCACTGCTCACTGCTCTTGCGATCGCTTCATCCGCAACAGCTCTAGTCATGTATTTCTGATAATTACTTAGGTGTACGTCTGGGCCATGGCCCATTAGCATTGCCCCAACATTGGCCGGTAGGTTGAAAA
Source organism: uncultured Leptolyngbya sp. (assembly GCA_937899365.1). Taxonomy (GTDB): domain Bacteria; phylum Cyanobacteriota; class Cyanobacteriia; order Phormidesmidales; family Phormidesmidaceae; genus Leptothoe. Next base: position 600 of record CALBPH010000351.1, on the reverse strand, counting down.
TGTTGTGAGCTCTAACCGCATAGGCATGGCGCACTGAATAAGGCCGATATGGAAATTTGTATTTAAGGCATAGCTTCCGGTAAACATAGGCACCAAGACCATTGCCTTGATATATCTTCTCAGCTTCCTCTGGGCTTAAGTCATGCAACGGCCCACCTACAAGATTCCACCGATCTGGCCATTCAGGATAAAACGGATCAATAATTCTGGGGCCAGTTTTACCTTTAGTCACATTGCAGACTAGAGTGCCGTTCTCGTTTCGGGTTAACTTCGAAAAAAACACCTCATGAGGCCGCAATCCGTAAGCCGCTATTACACCGGCAAGTCTTCGCCACACGTCCGAGGTGATTAAGCCTGAGTTACCGAACCACTTCTCGAGTTCTACATCTGTCGGGAGATCAATCTTTTTCGCACTGGATCGACCATAGTTACCTTTGTACTGACTAAGGTCGATCTCTAAGCCAGCAAAATCGGCCAGCGACTGAACCCGAGACGTTATAATTTTCCGCTGGGCTGAGTCTGGCTCAGTACTGAGTACTGTTTTGATTAATAGTTTTGGTTCTTCCAGAATCACCGTGAAGTCACCTACATCTAGTGTAG
>CALBPH010000350.1 GCA_937899365.1 uncultured Leptolyngbya sp. | reverse complement strand
ACTTTCCCCGTTAACTCTAATGGCTGTTCCCCACTAGAACCGATTGGTTAATTTAACATTTGACTATAGGTTACCATATTGTTTAACAATCAACAGCTAGTATTGCTGAAAAAAAAATGATAATAATTATCATCTTTTTTTGGCATTTATGTTATGTCAGCTTTTATTGTGGTTATAGTTTGAAAACACGCCCTAGGCAACGGACTGCAATCGAGCCGCTGTTGCCCGGTAAAGCGGGGGACTGAGGGACAAGCAAGTCTGATGCCGAACACCAGCGGCAGTTATGGTAAAGTTATATTAACTAAATGAGTCTTTCGCTCCCGCCCAAGGTGCTTCAATCGCTATTGGGGGTGAGCCGGTGTAGTATCGACTGGCTGCGAAACCCAAGGATCGCGCCTACCAACGCTACAGCCACCGGGACGAATCTAACCTGAAACCTGAATCTAACAGGAGGTTCAATGATACCGAACGATGAGCCAACACCTCGGTCAGATGCAAATCCTGAGATCAAAGTTCGCCAACTTCAGCAGTACTTGCATCGACCCGGTCAGATCCCTGCTTCCCTCCATCCGTTTGTCAATCATGCGGCCAGACAAGCACCGCAACGCCCGCTATCTCAGGGTCAGCGCATGGCTCAATGGCGTGATAGCCTTGTTCTGGGAGGTGGCGCGATCCGTGACGCGATTGTCATTGGTGTGCCTTGGGCGATCGCGTCCCTGTTTCAACGTATCGGCAGACGTGCAAAGTGACGGTTGACTCATCCTCAAATGCACCTTTCAGATGCCGACGACCGAGCTGCGATCGCTCGTCAACTTTGTTCCAAACTACGAAATAAACTGTAAATTTGGTGAATCCTTTACTTTGGGGTCTGAGTATTACCCTCCTTCTGCTAGTCGTCGGACTGGCTATTTACCTGCTCACACCTCGCACTTACGAATCTTCCTCCTCAGTTGCCCAGTCTTACGATGACTGGACGATGGACGGCATCCTGGAGTTCTACTGGGGCGAACACATCCACCTCGGTCACTACGGCTCCCCGCCGCGACGTAAAAACTTCATCGAGTCCAAGCACGACTTCGTACACGAAATGGTCAAATGGGGCGGCTTGGAGAAATTTCCGCCGGGGACGAAAGTGCTCGATGTCGGTTGCGGTATTGGCGGCAGCAGCCGCATCCTGGCTCGCGACTATGGTTTCGACGTGACGGGTATCACCATCAGCCCGCAACAGGTGAAGCGCGCTCAGGAACTGACGCCCGCAGATGTCGATGCCAAGTTCAAGGTAGACGATGCTCTGAACCTGTCCTTCCCCGATGCCAGCTTCGATGTGGTCTGGTCGATCGAGGCAGGTCCTCACATGCCCGACAAAGCCCGCTACGGCCAAGAGATGCTGCGCGTCCTCAAACCGGGCGGCACGCTGGTGGTCGCTGACTGGAACCAGCGCGACGATCGCCAGGTTCCCCTGAACTGGTGGGAGCGTCCGGTGATGCGCCAACTGCTGGATCAGTGGTCTCACCCGGCGTTTTCCAGCATCGAAGGCTTTTCGGAGCAGCTCGAAGAGACTGGGCTTGTTTCAGGCCGGGTGACAACCACGGATTGGACTCAAGAAACGCTCCCCGCCTGGATGGATTCGATTTGGCAAGGCATTGTCCGCCCGAAAGGACTGCTGAAATTTGGCGTGGTTGGTTTCATTAAGTCCCTGCGTGAAGTGCCCACCTTCCTGCTTATGCGTCTGGCCTTCGGGGCGGGACTGTGCCGCTTCGGTATGTTCCGAGCAGAGCGAGCCGCTTCAGGGGAAGCACCGACCCAAACCCTAATTTCCGAACAAAACGACGATAGCTTAGTGCGTTCATGAGTGAATTAACCTACGATCTGATTATCGTTGGCGGCGGCATCCCAGGCCTAACCCTGGCCTGTGGGCTGCGGGATTCTGGGCTGCGTGTCGCAGTAATTGAAGCTCAGGCAGAAGATCGAGTAGATGATCGCCCCCGTGCCTACGCCCTTTCGCCGCTGTCCGCCAAAGTGTTTCAAACGGTGGGAATCTGGGATCGGGTTGCCCCAGATATCTCCCACTTTCCCCGAGTTGTGCTGTCGGATGCGGACTATGCCCATCGGATAATGTTCGCGCCCGAAGACTTGGGGGAGCCGTCCGTGTATTACTGCGCGGAGCATCGCATATTGCAAATGGCACTGCGCCATCAAGCGTCTGCCGACCCACACATCACCTGCTACTACGACGCCCGCGTGCAGGAGGTCACCTATGGCGATTCTTCGGCCGAGGCGATCATAGAAGCGAAGCAGGGACAACTGCGCTTGAGCGCCCCGCTGGTGGTTGCCGCCGACGGAGCCAACTCCCGCGTTCGGCAACAGGCAGGAATCGAAACCGACGGCTGGAACTACTGGCAGTCTTGCATCACGGCTTTTGTGTCTCCGGCGCGGTCTCACCAGGACATTGCCCACGAGCGATTCTGGCCAGATGGTCCCTTTGCCATCTTGCCCTTGCCAGATAACCGCTGTCAGATTGTCTGGATTGCTCCTCACGAGGAGGCAAAAGCGCTCGTAGCACTCCCTCCGAATGAGTTTATAGCCGCCATGCAAGAGCGCTATGGCGAACACTCGGGGTCGCGGACCCTCCTGAGCGAACCGCTGGTGTTCCCCGCTCGCCTGATGCACAGCCGCCGCTACTATCAGCCCCGGCTGGCGCTCCTGGGAGATGCAGCTCACCACTGTCATCCGGTGGCCGGTCAGGGGTTAAATCTGGGAATTCGGGATGCGGCGATGCTGGCACAGGTGCTGTCGGGCGCAACGCAACAGCAACAGGATTTGGGCGATGTCCGGGTGTTGCGGCGTTACGGTCGCCGCCGCCGCTTTGAGAATTGGGTGATGCTGCTATTCACGGATATTCTCAACCGCACCTTTTCTAACCGTTGGTTGCCCATGATGCTGCTGCGGCGGTGGGTACTGCGGTTGATGGCAGGCTTTTCCCCCCTACGCTGCGTGATGCTGCGATTGATGACGGGTTTTTGGGGAACACCACTCGATCAGCTCGTGCGCGAGCCAACAGTGGATGCCGCCTAGTCTCAGTGTGATGGCTCCGATGCCGGCACGCATGTGGGTTCGCTTGAAGCGAGCGGGAGCAGCTTGTGGAGTGTCAACCCAACGTTCTGCTTCGGTAGGACGGGCACAACGAAGCAGGAAGAAAACATCAGATTATGTACAGCTTAATTTAGGTTTGTCATAGTTTGTCTAAGTTTTTCAGAACGCTTCACCTGAATTGGCAACAATCTGCATCAGTTTCGGTTTAACCACAGTAGCGCTAATTGTCTCGGAAACAAGATACTTTACAAAATTCTTGACAATGAAAGCCCACGGTTTTTATATGTCCTATCTCCCTATGCCCTCCGGGCACGCTCCGCTAACGGCAGACGCTGAGCCGCACGCTTTCGCGTGAACGCTAACGGGCACGCTACGAAGACCGTGGGATGAAATTGGAATAGGCCGTCTTTAGTGCCGTGATTCTTAGTTTCTAGTACCTTGAGCGGCAATATATTTTTCTATAGTTTCAGATGATACATTACCAGCAGTGGATACAAAATAACTTCTAGTCCACATTGAAGGTACTTTTTTAAGGTCTGGGAATTCCTTTCTCAAATATCTACTGCTGGCAACTTTAATCCTAAATATCAACTGTTCTGGTGCGAGGTCGGGTGGCGAATTGAGAAATAAATGAACATGTTCTGGCTCAATCGCTACCTCTATAACCTTGCACGTTAAATTTTGAGCAATAATTCTAATCAGTTCTTCTAAGCGCTTCGCTACTTGGTTTTTAAGAACTTTCTTTCTACGTTGCTTGTAGATATCCTGCTAAGTACTCAAAAACGGTACGGGATGTAGATAAGATAGTGGATTCTAACTAAGCTATCTGAATCCCACTCCCTTTAGGGGTAGGAGTAGTCAAGAGCCAGTTCAATAAATGCATTGAGATAATCAACTTGAAGCTCGGTGCGACGGATGCCCAAGAAGATTTGCTTTTGGACACCCTTGGGACCTAGTTGCACTGCACGCACGGGATATTTTTCAGAGAATTCCTCCACCAGCCAGCGTGGTAGAGCCGCAACTCCGCGTCCGCAGGCAACCATTTGAAGCATCATGTCTGTACTCTCGACCACTTTCTGTTTTCTGACCGTCCTGCCCGCC
>CALBPH010000349.1 GCA_937899365.1 uncultured Leptolyngbya sp. | reverse complement strand
GGCTCTGGCGATATGCAAACCCAGCCACCTGGGACACGATACACCGCCCTAGAGGTGGCCACCCAAATGATTATCAACAGTGATAATACGGCCACCAATATGATGATCGACTTGTTGGGGGGAGCGGCCGTCCTCAATCAGCAGTTTGCGGACTGGGGTCTGGGCGTTACGGTGATCAATAATCCCCTGCCGGACCTGGAAGGAACCAACACCACCAGTGCCCAGGATTTGGTCCGTATGTTTGCCCACCTGCATAAGGGGGAAATTGTCAGTCTGCGATCGCGCGATCGCATCTTTAATATTTTGCAGCGCACCTACAACAAAAGGCTGCTAGCGGCAGGGGTGAGTGAAACCACAGTCAGCTACAACAAAACTGGCGATATAGGAGAAGTGCTGGCGGATGTCGCCCTGATGGGACTATCAAACGGTACACGATATGCGATCGCTACCCTCGTCCAGCGCCCTAACAATGACGGCCGCGCCCGCGAACTGATTCGTCGTATTTCCCAAACGGTTTATCAGACCATGAATAACGCCGTCCCCGTGATTAAACCCATCGATACATCGACCGAAACGCAGTCCCCATCAGCGCCCCAGCCCAATGGGCAAACCTCTGAGCCCGGTCTGCCAGAATAGGAAAAAACGGGGCAAAGCCCTGACGTGTCTCCTAAACAGCCATAAAAGCCGTATTAGCACAGTTGACAAGATAGACATCTTTGATACACTCTGTCACACAAGTTCGGGGGTTTAGTAGTCCATCTACACTCTGATACCTGTCAGCGCTAGAGGAATATGGTCAACACCCCTGTCGATATCAATCAGGTCAAACAATCAGCAGCCACCGGGCATTTTCGCTCCATTGCCCTATGGCTCAACTATCCGTTGGTGCCCCAGGCTATTTATGCCCGGGTTCAGACCGACCCCTCCCCTGGCTATTTGCAGGTTTTACTTGAGTTCGAACGTCCACCTAAAAAAGACGCATTAATCCGGTTAGTCTGTAACCGTCTTTGTCGACTAGAATCCGACCTTATTCGCGGGGTAACGCTCATCGGTCGCCCAGTTGGCAGTGACCAACCCCTGTGGCAGCAGCGCATAAAACTGACATCAAAGCTGACGCCCAAGAAACGGGCAGCTCGAGCAGTATCTAGCCCCCCCGTCTCCGTCGCCCCAGAGATTCCCACAGATATTCCCACAGATATTCTCACAGAGGTCCCCACAGTGGTTGCACCGGTCCCTGAGGCCATCACCACCACCCCCTACGGTAGCGATGCGTTAAATAATGTGCCGTCCTACCTCATCCCTCGAGAATCTAACAATCAGGAACGCCGAAGGCGACCCAATCGCAGCGTGGCTCCCGCACCGGTAGTCCAAATTCGTCCTGCCACCATTGATATCAATAAAACTTCGATCCAACGACGGACCCATCGCCGTCGTTTTGTGCCAAAGGTGGTTATTGATCAGCAGTTTAAATATTTGCGGGCCATCGTAGTCACCGGGTCGGCGGCGGCGGCGTTTATCTTGGGCTGCATGACTGAAGCCATCACATCTCAGCGAGGCCAAGTCGCCCAAAAAGAAAAGCCCCCCACACTGCCAAGCTTTAACAATGACGGCTGGCGTCCCTTGGATGAGCGTGAGGTGCAAGAAATTGCCTACCGGTCCGCCATGCGCTCACCGGCGGTACCCGCAGCCCTCGAGCCGGTCGCCGTGATGCCCCACGAAGCCAGCAGCGATCCTAATGACCCAACGGTCACGTTGATGTTTGGTGGGGAAGTTCCGGTGGGGGATGTTCCCCTGCAAACCCCCGATGCCGTCGGCAAAGTACTCGGCGACTTGGATATGTTTCGAGAAGCCGATGTCGCCATGGTGGGGCTGGGTTACTCCCTTGCGATCGCAGACACATCGTTACAGGTAAACTACCTAGATCGAACTCGTCCAGAGGCCGTAGATTCCCTCTGACAGGGGGGAATTGACATTGTCGGGTTAACCGGCAATCAAATCATGGACTATGGGCGTCACGGCCGCACCGAAACCCTAGAAAGCCTGGACAGTGCCGGCATCTATCGGGTAGGGGCCGGTCGTAATCGCCAGGAAGCTCGTCGCCCCGAAGTTTTGGACGTTAAGGGACAGCGTATTGCCTACTTGAGCTATGCCCCCAATAGCGATGAGGCCGCCACCCTGGCAAAAGCAGGGCTCAATATCCAAGAGCGAGATGGCATTATCGAGGACATTTCGGCCCTGCGTGAAGCCGTCGATTGGATCGTAGTTAACTAT
>CALBPH010000348.1 GCA_937899365.1 uncultured Leptolyngbya sp. | reverse complement strand
AACAGGGCAATAATCACCACCGCCGCTTCGTATTACACATCAGGGGACAGCCCCTGGGCCATCAAAACATTAGGAAAAAGCGTGACAAAAATCGAGTAGGTATAGGCAGCTCCGGTGCCCAGGGCCACCAACGTGTTCATATTGGCAGCGCGATGGGTAAAGGCACTCCAAGCCCCCACAAAAAAGGACTGACCACACCACACCAGAACCGGCGTCGCCAGCAATAGCTGGAGCCAGGCATTGTGTAACACCATGGGCCAGCCAGGGATGTGGATACCCAGCATGGCCGGTAACATCCCCACCACCAGCAAAATGCCGACAACACCACTCACCACCACCCGAGACAGGAGTGCCCGTTGCTGTCGGCGCCGTTCACTGGCATCTATCCTGGGCCCCAACTCCTCAGCCACCGCTGCTCCGTAGCCCGCATTGGCCACAGCGGTTTGGATGGCAGCTAGGCTAATGCTATTGGCGTCATAGTCAACCCTGGCCTGCTCGGCAGCAAAGTTAACCTGGGCCTCAGTCACCCCCGGCACCTGGCAAATGGCCGTTTCAACAGCGTTGGCACAGGCCGCACAGCTCATGCCCGTTAGCGTCAGAGTAGCCGTCGTCATCATGGCCTCCTAGGCTGCTGGCGGATAGCCCGCCGTTTCCAGTGCTTCTCGGATCGCCGTTTCGGCAGATTCCGTTTCAATATCTACCTGCTTTGTCTTCGGGTCAGCCGTAACCGTCGCCTTAGCATCTAAGGCTTTGACCGCAGTGGTGATGTTTTTAGCACAGACATCACAGGCCATATTTGGAACTGTTAGCTGGAGTGTCATGGGCTGATTCTCAATAAACTACTGCTGACATAGTCTCAGACTAAACCCTCTAGTTGACTAGAGAGTCTAGGGGGTCAACAAAATCCAATTGCTATACTTGCTACCTTGATAAAAAGACAGGGCAAGCCTAGTTCTTTGGAGCGAACAGACATGGTAGGAACACTTCAATTTAAGAATGGCGATCAGATGCCAATTTTAGGATTAGGTACATGGAAGTCTCAGCCTGGAGACGTTTACAAAGCCGTTAAGGAAGCTATCAGGGTCGGCTACCGCCACATCGACTGCGCCCATATCTATGGCAATGAGGCAGAAATCGGTCAGGCCCTATCTGAGTCCTTTAAAGCGGGCATTGTTACTCGCGAACAAATGTGGATCACCTCAAAGCTATGGAATGATTCCCATGCCCCCGACGATGTTCGTCCCGCCTTGGATGTAACCCTGTCAAATCTGCAGCTAGATTATCTCGACCTGTATCTTATCCACTGGCCAGTGGCCCTAAAAAAGGGCGCAACCTTTCCCCTAACGTCCAAAAAGTTAGTCTCACTTGAGTCTCTACCCATCTTGATCACCTGGTATGAAATGGAGATCTTGGTGGATGAAGGACGATGTCGCCACATTGGTGTGTCCAATTTTAGTATGGCTAAACTTCAGGCTCTGTTAGACACGGCCCGCCTAAAGCCAGAGATGAACCAAATTGAACTCCACCCCTACCTACAGCAGCCAGCCATGGTGGATTTTTGTCGAGAGAGCCAGGTACACCTGACGGCCTATTCTCCGTTGGGTTCATCCGATCGTCCCGCCAGCTTAAAAACAGAGGATGAGCCGGTTTTACTTGAAGAACCCACCATCGCCGCAATTGCCGAACGCCATGGGGCGACACCGGCTCAGATCCTGATTAGCTGGGCCATTCATCGGGAAACTGCGGTGATTCCTAAGTCAGTCAACCCAGACCGGCTCAAGCAAAACCTGGCTGCAGCGGAAATTGCGCTTACCCAAGACGATATGCAGACGATTGCTGAGCTGAATTTAAATCGTCGCTATGTGACGGGTGCATTTTGGCAGGTGGAGGGTGGGCCCTATACCCTGGCAAACCTCTGGGATATGTGATTAGCAGGAGTAAAGGCCGTACTACTGCTGTCGTCTACGAGTTGCACGCCTCTGACACCATAGGTCAGGTGCGATCGCAACTCTACCACTACACAAAACGGCCTACGATTACCAAAGGTTTTTCTCAAATAGCCACCGTAGGCCTTAACCAAATAATGGACAGCTCATCGTTGTCAATGAATGGAGAAAAAAGTGAATCCTCAGCCTTTAATTTCAGTTCGCGATGTTGAGAAAAGCAGTCAGTGGTATCAAGCAACGTTAGGGTTTGAAAGTGGCCATGGCGGGACAGAGTACGAGCAGCTTGTCTGCGCTGAAAAAATGGTTATGCAATTACATCTCTGGGACGAACATGAGCACCCGTACTTGGGTGATTCATCAAATAGTTCTGTTGGGAATGGGGTGGCTATTTGGTTTCAGACAGACGACTTCGATGGTGCATTGGAAAGAATCTATAGCAGCAAGGCCACGATTCTTGAGGGGCCAATGATCAATGAAAATGCACAACATCGTGAAATTTGGATGCACGACCCTGACGGCTATGTTGTTGTAGTTGCGGGAAGCTACGGCGACCTTGGTTAGGATTACGGCCATGGCGTCTCACATTACGCTGCCTGCGGAGCAAGAACTGTGATCAAAGGTTTATGGTCAGACCCTCCAGTCATGCCAGTCCAGCAGCAAACCCTATTTAGATCCCCTACGATTAGTCCTCTTAAAGGAAGATTAGAGGGCATTGACACCCTCTGCTACTGGCATCAGGTTAGCACCGATGAAGTCGAGAAGATCCTTCAATATCCTCCGATCAAGAAAGAGGATGCTCCTGATGGAGCATCCTCTTTTGGACATCTAATCAACAGCTAGAAACTGGACAATATGAGGCTACACCAAGGAAAATTCGACAATAACATCATTAAAGTCAGCATCACCGAGACCAGCGAGATCCTCGAAGCCAATGGTATTGTCACCTAGCTGTCTCACATGATCATCGCCACCATTGGCTGCACCAAAGGAGAAGAAGATATCACCGTTGAAATCACCATCAGCTACGAGGAAAGTACCCAGGAAGCCTCCTGCCTCAAGAGTTGCCGTCGCGGTCACCTCCTGACCATTTTCACCTGAGAGCGTAACATCAATCTGATTGGCCAATGCAGCTTCCCGATAACCCGTATCTCCTGGCAGTAGAGTAATACCTGTGACACTGTCTATGACACCACCATTGGCATCGACGGTGTCATAGAAACCAATAATATTGTCAAAGGCCGCCTCTCTAAAAATAGAGAATGTAGCAGTCAGTACACCAGTTTCACCAGTCAGATCAATGACTTCATCACCAACCGCATTGACTTCCAAGGCGCTGGTACCAATACCAACATCAAATTGACCAATCTCTACATTCACGACTGTGTTGTCACCAAAGTCCAGAGCCACTTGACTGGCGTTTATCGCTGTCAGACTTGAGATTGTTCGAGTCCCATCGAATCCCACCAACTCGGCTCGAAGAAATTCATCATCTAAAAATTCATCCACTGTAAACTGCGGTGAAAAATCAGCCAGCTGGTCATCAGGAGACAGGAGCGAAAAGGACTGCACTGGGCCATCGCCAATCACGATACCCAATGCATCGGTTCTAAAAAGCTGCAGCTCGCTAACCTGTGTGACATTGACCGTATTGATGGTGAATTGCAGTGCATTAGCATCCACATCGAGATCTAGCTGCAACAAGTTATTACCAGGAAGTAGTAGGGTGCTTTCCTGGTCTAGGAGATTATTATCGTCAAACTCAAAGTTATCAGCAGTAAAGTTAGCAAGTGCTGCGATCGCATCATCATCCGTCAAATCAGTTTGACGAGAGACAATGCTCAAATCAGCATTGGCATCACTCAAGTCTGCAGAATAAACCAGACGATTGACACACAATTTGGTATTGAAGTAAACAAAGAACCATGCACAACTCTCATCAATCAATGATTCAATTAGCTCAGCAGAGGCAACAGCGGAGAAAGGCGTGTTCGGGTCACCGTCATTAGCATTTTGCAACACGATGACATTGGCATCATCGGAAATAGTTGCACCGACAGCATTAGCATCTAAAGAGAGGAAGTTGACAGTGGAATCGAAGAGACCAAAATTAGCCACATCGAAACGATAACGGTCATTGTCAAAATCAAAGTCGGTAATGAAGTCTTCATCACCCGAAACTTGACGACCGGGAGCAGAAACATCCAATCCATCGAAGGGATCGCCAGAGAAAGCAAAGACATCTTCCCCTTCACCCCCCGTTAGGGTATCAGAGCCAGAGCCACCGTCTAGAATGTCATCACCGAGACCGCCATCTAGAACATCGCTACCGCCCACCAAACGAGTGATATCAATCTGTAGCAATTGCTGGTTGGGATCTGCCGTGAAGTCACCAATAGTGGGGTCAATGATCCCACCCGGTGTATTACCGCCTAAAATATTAGCCGGAGTAGCATTCGGATTGCCGACTGAACCATTGAAGCCAGGATGTTGTCCAACCACACCATTCTCATCGGTGCCGGTATTGGGAGCTGTCTGATTTAAGAAAGCGGCATCCAACTCATTGTTGACTTCGGTGCCCGCATCTAGAACATCAGAGCCAAATCGACGAATAGTTAGCGGGGTAAAGTTACCATTCGCATCAAAAATAGGATCCGCCAGGGCATTATCAGGTACCGCCAAGAAGGCATCATTGGAGGGAATCACCATGGTGGCCCAGGTAAAGAAGCCCTGGCCCACCTGGGTTGGATTTACATTGAGGGTGAAGCTAGCACTCTCACCCGGATCGATCGGCCCCGGCACACCCACAC
>CALBPH010000347.1 GCA_937899365.1 uncultured Leptolyngbya sp. | reverse complement strand
ATGATTTTGTCTGCAAGATACTGTCAAATAGCATGTCTAACCGATCGGTTCATCCTCTAAATCAGCAACGGCTAAAAAATTAATCGTGCTAGCTGATAGGTTCCTGCTGTTTCTATGATTTTTCCTGACTGACTATGGCTGATGCTCGTTTCAATCTCGTCAGGGTGACCAACAACTAACACTTGACCTGTTGCCTTGAGCTGTTCTGAGTCTGGATTGTATACATACAGAATGGGCCGTTGAGTGTAGAAGGCCAAGCTTGGTTTCATAAAGCCCACCATGGCCAGCGTTTCATCTGGTTGTTGTTCAGCTTGTATGGTTTGGGCTAATTGACGCAGGGGAAGCTGTCGCTGGCTATCGGCAATCTGAGCTATTGGCAAGATCGAGACTACGGTAAACACCATAAAGGCGATGAAACTTACGGCCCAAACCCATCGAACTTTACGGACTAGGAGTAATCCAAGTCCGGATAGGGTCGCCAGACTCCAAACAATTGAGCCATGCAGCATGGCTTGGGATTCTTTTACCAGTTCTGGAAGGTTTGGCATGACCGGGTCGCCACCGAGCCAAGTTGGTGTTAGATAGGATGCTACGGCTAAAATCCCAAAGAAAACAATGGTTAATGCAGCGCTGATCCATGTACCACGTTGGATTGGCCCAGCCCACATCAGGCCAATCATAATGGCGGCGGCGGGCATGAGTGGCAGTACATAGCTAGGTAATTTTGTGACGGCGGCTGTGAAAAAGCAAAATATAGCTAAGAACCAGATGAGGGCAAATAAGCCCAGCTGTTTTTCCCGTGGTTGCCGCCGCCAGTAGCCGATGGCGAAAGGTTGTAACCTCGCCATGGCGAAGGGTAGGCCCGGTGACCACGGTAGGAAGCCTATGGCTACGACGGCAAAGTAAAAGTACCAGGGTGCGGCATGGCCATTGACCACATCGGTGAAGCGCTCATAGTTGTGGTACCCAAAAAAGCTATCGATGTAGGTCTGACCGTGGATAGCAATGACGGCTATGAACCAAGGCATTGTTATGAGTAGGGTCAGTAGGCTGCCTCGCAACAGTTTGATTTCTTTGAGTAGATTACGGATCTGTCCTACATAGCCTGCAAACACAGTGACCACTAACCCGGGAATTACGACACCTACGGGACCTTTATCTAAAACGGCTAGGGCTATAAAGAGGTAAAACCCGTAGTACCAGCGAGACTCTTGGGCATAGCCCCAGAAAAAACACAGTAACGCGGCCCCTATGCAGCCTGATAGCAACATGTCTGATACACCTGTACGAGCCCACACCAGGGTTTCTGGATGGAGCCCCATGGCCACTGCGCTGACCAGGGCGGCTAGGGTAAATGCTTGTTGTTTATTGGCGATGTCGGCAGTTTTGTTGCCATGGGAGTAACCAAACCGTAGGAGGGTATAAAAGCTAAATCCGGCTAGACCTGCAGCTGCCAATGCTGAGGGTAGCCGCACCCCCCATTCTCCGACACCAAAAATATGAAAACACAGTGCCATGCCCCAGTACACCAATGGTGGTTTATCAAATCGGGTTTCACCGTTGAAATAGGGGGTAATCCAGTCGCCGGTAGCGTACATTTGGCGTGATGCTTCGGCAAAGAGAGGCTCGGTTTCATCCACCAGGCCGATACTGTCTAAACGCCAGAAAAAGGCGATGAATAGGGCAATGGCCACGGTGATGATGGCGATCCAGCGCACAGACAAGGGCGATGAAGCTGACGCCATGGTGATTCTCCTAGCTCGGGAATTTGCCAATGTAACCTCCCGGCAAAAACTACTGCATAGTCTCTAAAAACTACATCCAGTTTGACCGTTGGATATCACTTAGGATAACCAAGGCTCTAGATGTGAGGACAACGTTTAGTTTACTGTGCAGCGGTCGTATCTATGGTGGCAATGGGTCGGGGTAAATAGCGCCCCCTTAGAGCATAGGCAACAAAGCCCAGGGATTCGCGGAAGGCAAGCAGTCGGCGATGGTGGAGGCTAACTTGATGGGGTAATGGACTGGGGTAGGGAATAACCTCAAATCCAAGACTTCTAAAGACGAGCTGTGCCCGTAATAGGTGGAGAGGATCGCTGACTAGAATAATGGATTGGATGCCGCTGGGTAGGAGTTGTTGGGCGGTATACTGGCCGTTTTCTTCAGTGGTGCTGGAGCAATTTTCTCCGGAAATTTTGCTGGATTCTACCCCTAACTGGCTAAGCATAGTAGCCATTATGGGGGCATCTTTACGACCACTGACAAATATTTGAGGTGCTCGATCTGTCAACATCAAAGCGGCGGCTGTGTTGACACGGCTTGGCTGTAAGCGTTTTCCACGACCCAGGACGACAACAGCATCAGCATTTTGCCCGTTGTATATGGGTAAAAACTGAGTCAACAGGGGTTCGCCAACGAGTAGGGGGGAGATGCTTAGAAATAAAGCGATGGGAAACCCCCATAGCCACAGCCGTTTGATGGTGTGTCCACGATCGAAAAGGATGAACCCACGCATCAAAAGACCGCTCAGGATGAGAAAGCCCATAACGAACAGTCCACCGACCATCAGGCTGGCCACGGGAGAACTCATCAACCACATAAATGTTGAGTGACTGAACTGGATCCAATGGCTAACGCTAATATCTGTTTGGCAAGCGTTTTGGATCGTCTCAAGGGCCATGCGTAATCAGTAAATAGTTGGTAGAGCAGGATGCATGTTCATATTGTGCAGAACATGGATGAAATTGTCAGGGGAAGGATATGAGCCTAGGGCAAATATATTCGCTTCGATACACGCATCGGCATTGCTGCTCCTCGGGATGATTTTATCTGCAAGATACTGTCAAATAGAATATCTAACCGATCGGTTCATCCTCTAAATCAGCAACGGTCACAACCGAGGGACACATTTGTCGATTGCATCTGGCAGGTTAGCGATTGTCAATGTCTGCAGGGATATCCATCTTCCTTGTTAATGTCCTAACTAACCTGACAGATGCAATATTGAAAAGATTGTTCCGTTTTTTTGTAAACAGACTATAAAAATGCGGTGCTGCTCCTCGAGATGAGTCTATGGCATTGACCCTATGGATTAGGGCATAGTCATTGAAAGCGTTCAGCTACGGTACCGATGCACAAACGTCTGCTGTATCTGCAAAATGCTGACATATGGCATTTCTAACAAATCGGGGCACCCCTTTAATCAGGAACGGTTATAAAAAAGATGCGATTGCCTCGGCGGTATCTTTGGATTTTTCTAGGTGAGGGACATGGCCACACTGGGGAATCCACACTAACTGATTGTGGGGAATGGTTTGCTTAAATCGCTGGGCGTCTTTGGTGCCCAAAATTTTATCTTGCTCACCCCATATTATTAATGCAGGTGCCTCAATTTTTTGGATATAGTTGCTCAAAAAGTTGTAGCCGCCGCTTTTGGTAAATGTAATCAGGGCTTCTTTCCAGTTTGGCATTTGCAGGTGCAGGGCAGCGCAGAGTTCGGCATCGGGGGTGACGAGGGTGCGATCGCAATAGGCCTGTTGACTAATCCGTCGCCGTACCCCTGGATTTCTCAAAAATGCCGTTGCCCAGCTATCCAACGGTGGCACCATAAATTTACCCATGGCCGGCCCCGCCGCAAAGCCAGCACTGTCTAGCAGCACCAGTTTCTCCACGGCCTCTGGAAACTCTAGGGCAAAGTCAATAGCGGCTGCCCCCCCCATGGAAGCACCCGCCAGAATCATGGGTTCTCCGATCTGCTGCTGCCAGAAACTATGGAGGTGCTGTTTAATGGCGGCAGGGGTGATAGGCGCCCCAGACGTGCGGTCAGTAAAACCAAAGCCTAACAAGTCCATGGTCCACACCTGGGCACTGGCGGTCAACTGGGGAACCAAACGACGAAATTCAAAAATTGAGCTGTCGAATCCAGGAATCAGCAGAATGGGTTTGCCCGTTCCGGCACACACATAGCTAGTGGCAATGGGCTGCTCCGCAAGGGAGGTGGAAATATTAGCAAACTGAACCTGGCGGGCTAAGGCAACCGAGGTGTCTTCGGTTAAATGTTGAGCATCAGCGGGCAGTGTGGTCACCATTAAGGGAAATTGGAAAAAGTACAAAACGTCTGCTGACGCATTTTCCCATTATCTGACATTTTTCTGCCGCAACTGATTGGATGGCGGGTTTAAGCAATAGTCAAGTTAGCCATGGGAAAAGAGTAAGAAGAGAAGGGAATATAGCCTTCATCTCCTTACCTTTAAACTTTTTCCATCGCTTGACTAAGTATTAGAAGATTTTAAGTGGGCAGAATTTAACCCCCTAAATCGCTGCAAAGCCAAAGGTTACATTAAACTGTCGGCACCAATTAACTGCCGATTGAAAGTCTTCAACGGATACATCTTCAGGAATCTCGTAGCGCTGGCTACCAGCAATCGACTGTAAGTCTCCTAGGTTGACAAACTTTCCAGAGCTGTAGCTTTCAGGAGTGGCTTCCTTATGTAGTAATACAAATAGATCAGGACCGTTCTCGGTGCTGAATGTGTCATCAAATTCGAGGTAGCGCTTGCCGTTTTCTTCAACAATAGTAGCGCCACCAGAAGTGTCACTAGATACTGTTTTGAAGCTACCGGTGGAACTGGCGGCGGCACAGGGGTTGGCAGCGGCAGCGCAAGGGACAGCGGCGCAGGGAAAAGCAGCGCAAGGGGCGCAAGCAGAAGCATCAGAAGAAAAGGAATGAGAAGAAAAAAGGGCAACGACAAAAGAGA
>CALBPH010000346.1 GCA_937899365.1 uncultured Leptolyngbya sp. | reverse complement strand
GTGTTGTATGCCAGCCTTATTCCCTTTAGCCTCCATCATACAGTGGGCAAGCGAGAGAATGCGGCCCCCATGCTGATGGATATTGTGGCATCAGGGAAGCAAGGGTTTCAGGGAATTTGGCCAGAGGGACCGCGCAAGGGGGCCTTGGGAACACAGCACACAACGTTTGTGGCTCCTGGGTTGATGTATCACGATCTGACGTCAAAACAGTTTGGTAGAACGCTGACGGTGGTCTACGCAACACCGATGAGGAAAGGGGAATGCCGCCTGTATGCGCGGTTTCCGTTTAAATTCTCGTCAAAGCTACCGGGCTTTTTTATTAAACTGACTCCACGCTGGTATAGCCATGTGGGTAACAATCGTGTGTTAGAAGATGATCAGATCTTTTTGCACATTCAAGAACGATTGTTGGAGAAACAACAACAACAGCCCTATGCACAGAGTTGTTATTTGCCAACCCAGGCAGATCGGTATGTGGTGGCGTTTCGTAAATGGATTAGTGATTTTGAGGCGGACCCATTTGAAGGGGAAGCGTTACCACCGGAGCTGTCTACGGATGCGTTGATGGACCGATATAATTCCCATACAAAGCACTGCGGGAGCTGCGGTCCGGCGTTGAAACGGATTAAGGCAATTCGAAAGGGAATCGTGATTTTTAGCGCTACGGTTTGGTCTTTGTTGCCGTTGGTCATTGCAACGACTGAAACGATACCTTGGTTAACTGGCGCTGTTTTGACCGGAATGCCTTTGTTGGCGATGGCTATATGGCTATGGTTAGGAAATTTAGAACAGAAGTTTTATAAGGGTGATGCAATTCCACCACGTAATTTACCTGGATGAGGCATACCCTAAGTGAAAAATATCCTATCCACTTAGTTAACTTTATCGGCGTTGCTGCTCTCGGGATGATTTTATCTGCAAAATGCTGTCCTATAGGCGTATCGGACCGCTCGGTTCATCCTCTAAATCAGCAACGGCACTTTATCAGAGCATTGAGATGGAAGAGAATCATATTTTGCTGATGGTTAGCCTGTGCCTTGAGCAAGATTAGGACGCTCCATCACAGTATGGAGTCGTTCACGCAATCAGTATGGTGGCTGATGCTACCGCTGATGTTACTTTTTATACAAACAACTTGTAGTTTTATCAGACAGGATTAGAGTTTAAAGCATGGTTTTCCCTATCTATTGACAGATGGGGTTTGTAGTTTTGTCTATCTTGCTTATCCAAGTCTGTAAATCTACTTAGCAGTCGTGGATAAGTCAATGAGGTTCCGTTACCTGTGGTCCTTTAGATACTGACCACTGATAGTGCCAGACTTTATGCATCTACTTAGTAAAATCCATGGCTGACTTATTCATTTCTTACTCTCGAAAAGATACAGAGTTTGTCCGCATTCTTGATGCCGCGTTAATCCGAAGTAAGTATGATACCTGGGTCGATTGGCAAAATATTCCACTGACCGCAGACTGGTGGCAAGAAATAGAGTCTGGAATTGAGGCAGCCCACACTTTTATTTTTATTTTGAGCCCCGACTCAGTTGCTTCTAAGGTCTGTCGTAAAGAAATTGAGCATGCTGTAAAAAACAACAAACGGCTGATCCCGATTGTGCGCCGCAATGTCGATGTGAAGGCCGTACATCCTGAACTAGGAAAGATAAACTGGATCTATTTTCGAGAACAGGATGACTTTGAGGCTAAGTTTGTAGACCTTGTAAAAAGTATTGACATCGATTTAGATTATTGGAAAGCCCATACTGTGCTCCTCACCCAGGCAGTGGGCTGGGATAAAAGCGACAGAGATAACGGGCTGCTATTGCGGGGTCGTGTCTTGGAAGAGGCGGCGCAATGGTTGATTCACTCAAGCACGGGTAAGGAACCCAGACCTACCCAGTGTCAGATAGATTATGTCTCTGCTTCGGTAGCCGCTCGCAGAGCCACAAATAACTTACAGCGAGTTACCATCGGTATTTTAGGTACCCTATTGGCAATGGCTGTGGGGACCGGAGGGTTTGCATTTGCTCAATATGGTGAAACTCAACGGGCTCTTAACATTGCAGAAGCAGCTAAGGATAAGGTGTTTGATCTGACTGCGATCGCAAAATATCAGCGGATACTTGCTCGAGCCAGACAGTTTAAGCAACAAGAATTAGACAAAGGTACCCTGTTGGCAACGGAGGCCATCAAAGGATTACGGGATAAACAGGCGGCTACTGGCGAAGCTAGCTATGTGTTGTACGACAGTTTGACATTACTGCCTTCCAAAAAGTCTGTTGTTGGCCATGATAAAGCGGTTCAAAGGGTGATCTTTAGTCCCGATGGCCACTATCTTGCGACACGCAGCAATGACAATACGGCTATACTATGGGACTTACAGACAAACCAGGAGATAAAAAAGTTAAGTCCTGAAGGAGATATTAGAGAAATAAATTTTAGCCCCAATAGTAGATATTTTATTGTTCAAAGTAGCGATAGTGTTCCACTAATATGGGATTTGCAAGAAAATAAAGCAGCCAAACGCTTTAATTCCCAAGAACAGCTGGCAGAGGTGAGTTTTAGCCTCAATGGTCGCTATCTAGCCACGTTGAGTGAAAGCAACATAGCGACACTGTGGGATTTGCAGAATAATCAGCAAGTTAAAGAATTTAAGTCCCAGAAAAGTGTTGAGAAACTTATATTTAGTCCTAAAAGTCAGTATCTTGCCATTCTAAGTACTGGCAATCGGATCACCCTGTGGAACCTACAGAAAAAGCAGATAGACCGTAGACCTATTACATATTATGGAATGGCTCATGATGTGCGATTTAGCCCTAATGATGGCTATTTTGCTTATCGCCTGAATGAGAAGAAAATTTGGGTTCAGTCTTTGACGGAATCTCGTCATTCTGAGATTAGTCATGTGGGAAATGTAGAAGATATTCGTTTTAGCCCTAATAGCGCCTATGTTGCTAACCGCAAGACTAGCGACCTGGCAAGGGTGTGGGACCTTCAGAAAAATCGCAATGTTAACAACATTACCCACCAAGGCGCAGTGGAAGGACTTAGTTTTAGTGCTAATGGTCGCTTTTTAGCGATCAGTGGTCAGGATAATACGGCGATTGTCTGGGATTTACAACAGAAAGATGAGCTTATCCGTATTGTCCATGATAGTAAGGTGGTGGACCTTCAGTTTAGTCCCAACAATCGGTATCTTGCTACCCGTAGTGAGGGGACTAAAAGTATGAGGGTTTGGGATCTATGGGAAAATAAAGAAGCGGCTCGGATTGCCCATGGGGGAAGTATTGAGGACTTTAGCTTCAGTATCGACTGCCGCTATCTAGCCACCGGCAGTCGTGATCATACGGCGAAAGTTTGGGACTTAAAAGATAATCGAGAAGTTGCGCGGATTATCCATGATGGTGCCGTCACCGATTTGAGCTTTAGCCCGGACGGTCGCTATATTGCCACCGGCAGTCGAGATAGGACAGCAAGGGTTTGGGATTTGCGATCGCAACCACAAGTCGCCAGTATTGCCCACAATGATACGTTGGAGGATGTCAGCTTCAGCTCGGATGGTCGTTATATCGCCACCGGCAGTAATGACAATATGACTAAGGTGTGGGACCTGGACAAGCAGCAAGAGTTTACCCACATTGCCCATGGAGATAGTGTTCAGGATGTGGACTTTAGCTCGAATAATCTCTATTTGGCTACCGCCAGCGATGATAGCATCGCTAGGGTGCTGAGCCTACGAGACAAGAATAAAATCACCCAGATTGTTCATAAACAGCCAGTAAAAAGCGTGGCATTTAGTAAAGACAGCCGCTATCTGGCTACGAACAGCTCAGATAACATAGTAAGAATTTGGGAATGGCAGAAAAACAAGGAGATTGCCCGTATCTCCCATGAGGCAGAGATTGTGAGTGTAAGGTTCAGCAATGATGGCCGTTATGTTGCCACCGGTGGCAACGACAATATTTCAATTTTATGGGACATTAAAGACAATAAGCAACTGGCCCGCATTGTGCATGAGGGAGAGGTGACAGATGTCGGGTTTAGTCATAATAGTCGTTATCTAGCCACTGGGAGTAATGACAATATAGCGAGAGTGTGGGACCTAGAACAAAACGAGGAATCTATCCGAATGGTGCATGAGGGTCCGGTGATCGCTGTTAGCTTCAGCCATGATGACCGCTATCTAGCGACTGGCAGCTTGGATAAAACAGCAAAGGTCTGGGATTTTAAAGAGAACCTAGAATTAGCCCCAATTATTCATGATGATGAGGTGACAGATGTGAGCTTTGGCAGTAGTGGTCGCCATTTAGCCACTGGCAGTGTAGATAAGACGGCAAGAGTCTGGGAGCTAACGTTAGCGACCGAATGGGATCCTGAACAGGTGGCAGAAGAAACGGCGCAGCAGCAGATACAGGAGATCGTCCGAATCCCCCATGAAGACGTTGTGGATAGTGTACACTTAGGCGCTAATGGCAAGACCCTGCTAACCCAAAGCGGTAATACGGCTAAAGTTCTATCAATTGTGATTGAGGATTTAATTGGAGAAGCCTGTAGGCGCTTACCCCGCAATCTGACTACCCAAGAATGGAACCAGTTCTTTAGAAGTGAGGCCTATAGTAAAACATGTCTCAACTTATCGGGTCCTAGCGATTAAACATAGACAATTTTGTAGGGGGCACTCCCTTGTAGGGGGCATTCCCTTGTAGAGACCCTTCGATACCGGGTGCTATCAGTCAAGATTTCGTATTAGCAGTTCTGCCACAC
>CALBPH010000345.1 GCA_937899365.1 uncultured Leptolyngbya sp. | reverse complement strand
GCGTGATGTCTGAGAAAACAGTGGCTTTAAAATCGGCTGCCGAGCGGATTATTGTGCCGTTGGATGTGTCGACTGTGGAAGATGCGATCGCACTTCTCGATACCCTCCCCGACGTCACCTTCTGGAAAGTGGGTCTAGAACTATTTGTCAGTGCCGGACCCGCCATCCTAGAGCAGCTCAAACAGCGCCAAAAGCGTATCTTTCTAGACCTCAAATTCCATGACATTCCCAACACTATGGCCGGAGCCTGCCGCGCCGCTGGTCGCTATGGCGTCGATCTAATTACTGTCCATGGCACGGCGGGGAAAGCCGCCCTCCAAGCCGCTCAAGCCGCCGCCTTAGAAGGCGCTGCCCAAGCCGGTTGCCCCAGCCCCAACCTGATTGCCGTTACCCTGCTCACCAGCATTAACCCACGGGGGTTGGCCTTTGAACTTAAGGTATCTCTAGAGCTAACGGACTACGCCCTACAAATGGCTCTCCTCGCCCAGGACAGCGGTCTCAGCGGCGTTGTTTGCTCACCCCAAGAGGCCGATGCCCTCCGTCGTGTCTGTGGGGATGACTTTCTGCTGGTGTGTCCGGGGGTTCGTCCGGCGGGGTCCGCTAAAGGAGACCAGCAGCGGGCGATGACGCCTGTCCAGGCCATGGCCGCCGGCGCCAGCTATCTAGTCATTGGTCGCCCCATTACCCAGGCGGCCGATCCAACCGCTGCCTTTCAACAGATTTGTGATGAGATGGACAAACAATAGGTAGTGCAGGTAGGGGCATTGCATGCAATGCCCCTACCTATTGCCCCATGGGCAATGCCCATAACGTCTGGGAATAGCGGTATTGAAAAGGCAACGGTTTTTTCTAATGGCTTCTTTTAAACCAAACCTAAAATGTGAAAAAATCCTTACCCTTGGGCTGACGACCTTAAGCCTGACCCTTGGCAACTCTCCCAGCTTGGCCCAGCTCCCCGAGCTGCCGCCCGCACCCCCGGCACCGCCCGCTTCTCCTACCCCGGTTCCTGACACCACCCCAACACCTGAAGAAGAGTCCCCTAACAGATCTCCGGCTCCCGACTCTCCCCAACCCAACGAATCCGGCTTTATCCGTCCCCCCACAGTGTGTCCTGAAAATTTTGACACCCTCACCGATCTGCTAATCCGAGATATTCCCAGTTACACCAACCGCATTCTTCAAAGCAGCGTTGCCGACATTCCCACCGCCTATCGTCCCGCCTATGTGATTGCGGCCAATCATCCAGAGCGGATACCGCTGGACATTGAGGAGCGGGTTTATACCACCAACCCTGGCAGTGGAGAGCCACTGCACCAGCTTTTCTTTACTACCCTAGAGCGACAATATTCAGGTCTCGACGACACATCGATTAATCATTTCCACTGGTTGTTTCTAGCGCCTAGCGAAGCGGGCTGGCACATGGTGTTTATGTTTTCTGCAATCGAGGCCGAAGATGAGGTGCAATTGCCCCCTCGTGATAGTAGCCAGGGTAGTGTGGGGCAGGCGGTACATCGATGGCTAAGGGATTGCCGAGCCGAGGCAATTGCACCTGAATAATCATCTAATGGGCGAAATTTTGGCGCATTTACGATTGGCAATCTTAACCTGCCATTTCATCCAATTTCTTACGAATTGCCTGAATATCCTGCCACATGAGCCATTTGGGTTTGCCCTTATCGCGAGAGGGGTTACGGAGTAAATAGGCCGGGTGGAAAATAGCCATGCAGTGCCGCCCTTCCCATTCCATCCAGTTGCCCCGCACCTTGGTAATGCCCTGCTTTACATCGAGTAGGCCTTTGAGGGCTGTATTGCCAGTCAAGAGAATGATTTTAGGGTCCACCAGTCGTACCTGCTCTTTCAGATAGCCGACACAGGCAGCGACTTCTCCGGCGGTTGGTGTGCGGTTCCCGGGGGGACGGCATTTGACCACATTGCAAATGTAAACATCCTGCGTTGTGTCTAACCGGACAGAGGCCAGAATTTTCTCTAGCAGCTGCCCCGATTTGCCCACAAAGGGAAGTCCCTGTTCATCCTCACTTTGGCCCGGTCCTTCACCAATAATCATGACCGAGGCGGTGGGGCTGCCACGGCTGCAGACCACGTTAGTCCGACCGCTGGCCAGGTCGCCGCGCTGCCACTGTTTGCAGTGACTGGCTAGCTGGTCCAAATCCTGATACGCACCTGGCGGTATTGGA
This sequence comes from uncultured Leptolyngbya sp., assembly GCA_937899365.1. GTDB lineage: Bacteria > Cyanobacteriota > Cyanobacteriia > Phormidesmidales > Phormidesmidaceae > Leptothoe. The sequence continues at coordinate 2,561 of CALBPH010000345.1, read as the reverse complement.
ATGCTGGCACTGGTGGGAATCTGTTCCCAGGTTTCGGGGGGTAGGGCGTCAGCTTGGGGGGCCGCCTGACCGCCAAACAGACCAATTTGCTCTGTCATGCAAACTCGAGTAGCAAAGGACACGGGTATTTTAGTTTAAGGGAAAACCCGGAGACTAGGCGTGTTGGTTTTAGTTAAGACATGGGGGACAGCTAATATCCATAGGACATTCATGGGGAAAATCTAGGGGCAAATCTGTAGATCTGATCAGCATTACGTTGATCAATGAACATCCTGCCCTACAAGTCATTTACGCTGGAAACCCCTACGCCCCTGGCCCAAGTTAAACAGCAGCTGGCCAGTCGCATTGAACCGCCTCAACTAGTGCGAAGTTCGTTTTCTGGCAAACATGCACCTTATCAGGGCACGATCTCGGACCAGGGGTTTGAAATTCGTCGTACCCTAAACCGTCGCAACTCGTTTTTGCCCAATATTCAAGGTCGATTTGAACCCCATTCCGCCGGAACTCGGTGTCACATCACCATGCAACTGCATCCCCTGGTTCTTATATTTATGGGGGGTTGGCTGAGCTTGTGGTGCATGGGTGTTGTTCCCATCGCTTTGTTTGGAGGGGAGTCTCTTCTGACCGGACTAGGTTTGCTAATGATGCCCATAGGAATCTCGGCTATCTTTTTGGCTTTTTTTCACTACGAAGCCCTGGGCAGTCAGCAGGAATTGACTAAATTTATCACCGGTCGTGAGGTACCTAAACTGCCCCCACCTCTCAGGTCTCCTCGGGGTAAACGCAACTGATTGCTGTTGCGATCGCAATCATATTGACATCAGTCCAGACAGCCAGTTTGTTGTTACAGTCTCCTATCGTCAACCGATTACGTTCTTTAAAGTGTGGGATCTCACCACGGGTGAACTTCAAACCCCAGGGAGATTATCGTCTTCCCCTGAAAAACATACACTCAACAATATTGTTGTGAGTCATGACAATGCTGGCGATGGTGTTCGCATTATTGGCAGTACCCCCAATGGACTCAAATTTTGGACACTACAGGACAAAATAAAAGAGGCAGACCCATGTAAGGCTCTGCCTCTTTCTTAAAAGAGATTATTCAAAAAACTTTTGACACTAATTAGCCAAGCAGCTCTTTCGCCTTGGCAACAATGCCAGTGGAATCAATCCCCTGGTGAGGGAACTGTTCCCAAAGGCCACCGCCACCTTCAATGTGGGTACCAATATAACCATACTTAGGCGTCAAACCACGCTCTAATAACCAGGAACCCATGCGGCTACCTAGACCCGTACGACGGTTAAAGGACTCAACTACCAATACCATCGGAGTACTACCAATCTTGGCAAGGGTTTCTTCGTCAACAACGTTGAGGGTACCCTTGTTGATTAGACCCACATCAATGCCTTCTGCCTTGAGTTTCTCAACGGCGTCTAGGGCACGGTAAAGGGCAGCACCAAAGGCAACAACATAGCCCGCAGTCCCTTCGCGGACAATGTCGTCCTTACCAGAGGTGAAGGTGTAGTCGCCTGCAACCATCTCATTACCGGCAGTATCCAAAATCATGGGAACCTTAGAACCGGTAGAGAAGATAAAGCGCAGACCGGGATCGTTAAAGATCGACTTCACACAGGCACGCATTTGGTTAGCGTCGGCGGGGAAGTAGATATTAGTAGGGTGGCTGTCTTCTAAACCATTGTCGGCGAACAGGTTGTTCATACCGAAGTGGCAGGTATTGTCAGCCATGTCGTCAATACCTGCATGGGAGAAGTGGCACAACAGGTTGGAATAGTTGAGACGGGCCATGGTGATCTCGGAGATGCACATTTCAAGGAATGCGCTAAAGGTGGCAAAGATACCCTGCTTACCTTTCTCCATACCAAAACCAGCGGCGGCGGATAGGTTACCCCGCTCTTGGATACCACCACTGATAAAGATTTCGGGGTGGGCATCGTGGATAGTGTTTAGACCACAGGAGCCCTCTAGATCACTGTCTACAACTAAAACGTTGTTCTTACGGTCTGTTTCGCTCATGGCACCGAGAATCTCGACGACGGCAGAGCCAAAGACCTTACGGTTGGCATCCATTTTGTCGGTGGAGCCGGTGTAGGTGTTGGGATTCTTGGGTGTTGCCGTATTTTTGAGAATGTCGGCAGCGGCCTGGTGGCTACGAGCTTCTAGATACTTGATAGCAGCCGGAACAGAAATGACATCATGGCCGTGGTTGGACCCTTCTAGACCTTCAATGCCGGGGCACATGGGGCGCTTAAGGATAACGGCAACGGGGCCAGGGTGATTGATGGCTTCGCAGATGTTGGCGTAGAGTGCATCGATATCTTCACCGTTGCACTCTAGAACCTTGAGGCCATGGCCTGCTAGGGTTTGCTTAACGCTGTAACCAGGTAGATACGTTGAGGGGTTACCGGCAATGGTGACATCGTTGTCGTCAATTAGCAGTTTTACATTGATGTGCTGCGCAACGGCGAGACGAGCAGCTTCAGCATCATTGCCCTCTTGCTGGGAACCATCGGAACCGAGACAGAAAACTGCTTTGCCAGGG
>CALBPH010000344.1 GCA_937899365.1 uncultured Leptolyngbya sp. | reverse complement strand
GATCTAGATATAGAAGAACTGATCAGGTACATGGAATTGCAGGCCCTGATTGCGGGTCAATGGCAATTTCGTAAACCAAAAGACCAATCTCGTGAGGAATATGATTGGTTCTTGGCATCGAAGGTTCACCCAATCTTAAAAGACTGGAAGCAAAAAATTCGGACGGAACAATGGTTGGAACCCACATTAGTGTATGGCTATTTCCCCTGCGTGGCGACTGGAAATTCTGTTCATGTTTATGAGCCAAGTGTCATTGAGCAGGGCTTAACACCTAAAACAGCCACCCCGTTTATCACGTGGACATTCCCCCGGCAGAAATCTGGGCGTCGGCTATGCATTGCTGATTTCATCCGCCCGATCGAACACAATGAATTTGATGTCTTGCCGATGCAGGCCGTCACGATGGGAGACATTGCCACCCAGAAAGCCCAGGAACTGTATCGAGACAACAGCTATACCGATTATCTCTACTTTCACGGGATGGCGGTGCAGTTGGCAGAAGCCTTGGCGGAATGGAGCCATGCCAGAATTCGGCGGGAATTGGGCTATGGAGACTTAGAGCCAGATAACATTCGCGATGTCTTAGCACAGCGGTATCAGGTGTCTCGGTATAGTTTTGGCTATCCAGCCTGTCCGACGGTGTTTGATCTAGTGCCACAGTTGAAATTATTGGGGTGCGATCACATTGGGCTATCGATTGATGAAAGTGAACAACTTTATCCCGAGCAATCTACAACTGCTTTTGTCACCTATCATCCTGTTGCCAGATATTTTAGTGCTTAGACTGGATTAGCTTTCATGCATAGAGGTCTCTAATGAGAGAAACAAACGATGAATCAAATTGGTGTCAAGATTTTATAGCCAGTAACTTGCTCGTGATTGGCTATAACGCTTGGGCCGGTCATCTCAGTCAGCAGCGCGGCGCGATCGTTTGTAGTACAAATTCTCCAACAGTGGGGATTGGCGGAGAATCATTCAAAACCCATTTTGTTGGACGTTCTCGTCTTATGCCGTTCTTGAATGCCTGGTTATCGGCTCCTGATACTGGAATTTTGCCCCATAACTTTATGATTGCTCACATTTTGGAAGTAGTCGATAATTATTGTCCAGCGACAGAAGTTGTATTGTTGCTCGAGTCCTTCGATCAAGCAACATTCTTTTACTTGAAAAACCTTCCCATCACACCACCTCAATGCCACGAGCAAGTCCGTAAGGCTTGGGATGAATTCCAGCCAGGCGTTAGTGTTGAGCAAGCCGAACCAAAGTGTCAGATTTGAGTACCCATTTGTAACGGTAGTAAATCTCGAAAGCGCAGTCAATCAGGAGAAATCATGCAAGCAATCGATGCAAATCCAGTCACAAAGATAAGTCAACTAAAATCTCAGGTTCAGGTGCTCAAAGTCAATCAACATAGACTTAACGCTCAAGCCAATGAAGCCAAAATAAATGCTTCTAACCTGATGATTGAAGCTGAAGAAACAGAGATTCAATCAAAGGCACTGAATAGACGAATCAAGGAGCTGGAGGGAGAGTTAAAAGAAGCTCAAAGTAAGTTAAGCCGAAAACAGAGAAAAGAACTAGAAGACTACAAAGCAGGATCAAAAAGTCTTATGAGTCAAACTGATAATTATAATTCTGATTTGGATTGTATAATACAAGAGATTTACTAAATAAGTGAGAAATAAGGTCTTTCCTTAATCAGTTAAAAGATAGGACTATCTGAATCTTGTTCATTAGTTTCTCAGCCTTGTAGATGCTCGAATTAATTCGCGACGACAGGGATGCGCGATGTAGAAAGTCGAGCATAAAAAGAGATATCAGCTTCCAGATCTGAGTGGAGCGTTAAATTTTCCATTAGCCTCTGTCCTCACGCAAAAGATTTACTGATTCTGGTTACACCAGCAGTAAGTCTTAGACCCAGTGAAATGTAGGCCACGAAAGTATCCTGGCCTGGTAGCCCAAATTGGACAAGGGCAAGGGTAGGCAGATGTCTATCCGGCAGTTGATACATCCAGGCTTTCAGTTGTTGGCTGCAGGCATTGACTCGATTTGGGATCGCCCGATAAATCAGTCCGATAAATCAGTCTGAAATTTACCCACTTGTTCACTTGCCCACTGGTTACTTATGACCTTATCCATTTCGCCCGACGACTTTCGTGCACAGTTAGTAAACACCGAAGCTAAAGCACCTGTTTCATTAGTAAGCACCAAAGCTCAAGCACCTGTTTCAGACGAAGACATGCAGCAAGCGGTTCGCACACTGCTTCTAGGCTTAGGAGAAGACCCAGATCGAGAAGGATTACGCGACACACCCAAACGTATGGTGAACGCTCTCAAGTTTTTAACCTCTGGCTATCATCAATCTCTAGATGACCTGCTCAACGGAGCTATTTTTCATGAAGATACCAATGAAATGGTACTGGTGCGCGATATTGATTTGTTCAGCTTTTGTGACCACCATATTTTACCGATTAAAGGAAGTGTCCATGTTACCTATATCCCTGACGGCAAGATGATAGGAATATAAAAAATCGCCAGC
>CALBPH010000343.1 GCA_937899365.1 uncultured Leptolyngbya sp. | reverse complement strand
ACGGAGGTACTGAGGGATGTGGATTTGTTTGTAGGGGTGGCCAGCGTGGGCAATGACCCGAACTGGTCTGATGGTGGTGCTGAGGGGCGCGGGCATTATCAGGACTATTGGCAAAGTTATTCGTTTGGGGAACTGTCGGCGACGGCCCAGACGCGGCGGCAGGTGTTAGAAAATTTGGTGCCCAAGTTAAAGAAGATTGCTAGCCGCTGTTCGTTTCAGGAAAGGTTCTTGGTGGTGCGGGGGGATATTCGCACCTATAAGATTCATTTGGGCAGCGGCAATATTTTGATGGAGCCCAACGATCAGTATTTGTGTATTGTCAAAGCGGGCAGAAGCGCAGCGGATAAGGTGTTTTTACCGTTTGAGGGGGATAAAATCCTGGCGGTGATTTTGAGTAAGGCGTTTTTGCTAGCGGCAGATACAAAGATTACGGACGAGACGATTTTGAGTCAGATTGGGCATGGGGTGGGTTAAGCCCATTGATACCGACTAATCGAGATCCATTTGATGTTGTGACAATCCATCCTGTGGGCTAAATGAGTTAGCATTGAGACATTACAGGTAGCTCACAAATGACTCCTTCTGTTTACCGTAAGGCGATTGCTCAGATTAAGTCGGTACCTCAAGAGTTGCAGTGGCATTTGCTTGAGTTTATTCGTGTGCTGACTGGGATAACTTTTCAGGGAGAGCCAGAGCAACAGCTTTCTGTAAAGGGAACCTATCGTAATGGCTCTGTAGAGCTGGCAGAAACGATCGATAAACCTGATGGACAGGCTGTGATCGTTACATTTTTAGATCAGGTGCCTGCGGTCCTATTTTCTGAGAGTAACACTTGGGCTGAGCTAGATGACATTTTGAATGAATGTCAAATTTCATCGGGTATAAATGATTTAGCTCACAATCATGATCTCTATTTCCATGGAGTACCGAAAGATTATGGGAAGCTGTGAGTAAAGTTTTTGTTGATACGGCTGCATGGTTGGCATTGGTTAATGAGGATGATGACCTGCATACTCAAGCAATACAGGTAAAAAATAAGCTTCAGACAGACAAGTCTTTTTTGATCACGACGGATTTTATTTTTCTCGAAGTAGCGGACGCATTGGCTACTTTAAAGTTTCGCCGCATCACTATTGCCTATATTCAGCGTTTGAGGGGATGGGCGAACCTTGGTGTCTTGCCGATTAACGAAGGTCTTTACAACCAGGGTTGGCAGCTTTATTGCCAACGATTGGATAAGGACTGGGGTTTGACAGATTGCATTAGTTTTGTTGTCATGCAACAAGAAGGTGTCTCGGTTGTGTTTACGTCAGATCGGCATTTTGAGCAGGCAGGATTCCAGCGATTATTGAGCCCTGCTTGAGGGTGACGGTGCTCTCTGATTCGATTCCAGGAGGGGAAAGATAGTCCTGTTTTATGGAAGGTTGCTCTACTACTCGGTCTGACTTTCCAGAGCGGCATGGATTTTGGGAATCAGGTCTTGGGTTATGGGATGGTCAGAAAGGGTGTCGGCTTGGTTAGCTTGGATGGCGGTGGCAATGAGGTTGATTAGTCGGTTAAAGGTTTCTTTGGTGTAAGGATGCTCTGGGCCGACCACCTGCTGGAAAATTTGTAACGCCTGGTAGAGAAAAGATTCAGCCTCTGAAAAATCTCCCTTTTGGACATAAAGCGAAGCCAAATTAGCCAGACTAATAGCAAAGCTAGGATGATTTTCTCCTAGGACTTGTCGGTGAATTTCTAAAGATTTTTGCTGTAGAACTTCGGCGTCTTCATAGCGTCCTTGAGAACTATATAAAAAGGCCAAATTGTTCAAGCTGGTCGCCACAGACGGATGCTCGTCACCCAGCAGCTTTTTCCTCATCTCAAAGGCGTCTACGTAGCGCGGTTCGGCGTCTTCATAACGCCCTTGAGACTCGTTAAAACAGGCCAAAGTGTTCAAGCTGGTCGACACATCCGGATGCTCG
>CALBPH010000342.1 GCA_937899365.1 uncultured Leptolyngbya sp. | reverse complement strand
AGCATCGTCTGCCGCCATGGTATGCCAAAATGCCTCTTGCACAGCCTGCAAAAAGTCATCTGAGGCAGGGGAGTCAGCGTTAAGCTCGGCGGCCAGCAAATCGGGGGGCAAATCGGGGGTTGAAGCTGAGTCCAATCCAGGCTCTGTCGCTTCTATGGCAGGAACCGAGAAAGCGTCATCCTCACCTGTCACAGATTCTTCTAAATCAGACAAAATTTGACCAATGACCTCTTCTGTCGGCTGTTGAGACAGGGCATTCGATTGCTCACTCAATCCACCCAGCTCATTAGCCAGGGAATCTGGCAAACCATCGTCAAATTCGTCCGCCAATGGCTCGGTTATCAGCCCTATTAGATCTAGCTCCTGGGAGCCCGGGTCGGCTATGGGAGGTGGAGCGATGGCCGCTAGGTCTATGTCATTGGCTGATGGGTCATCCACATCAACAGAATCGCTGGCAAAGCCCTCAAACAGGTCAAAGTCGTCGTCATCGGCTGGCGGCACTGCCTCAGCAACGTCCCCATCCAAATTTTCCTCCGCCTCCACAGGGGCGCCCTCTTCAGGAGCGGCAGGTGCCGACACTGGGCCATCCTCAAGGCTTAAATCCTCCAGATTTAGATCGCTGACAATATTTTCTAAGGTGTCTTGGTCTAAGGGCTCGAGGGCATCATCTTCCTCCACACCGTAATCAGCAGAGAAGGTATCGCCGGCAAGCTTCTGCAAATCCTCATCTAGCTGCTCCACTAGCTGCCCATCGTCAAAATCGATTAGCAGCCGCTGCTCTGCCCTCGGCTCCACTAAGTTGATCAAATCCTCATCGGCTGAAGCAGCGATGTAGATATCGTCTGGCACATTCTCTGGAAAATCTTCGCCCGCTTCGGAGGCTTGCTCATCGGGCAACAGCTCTGACAGTGACGTCACGGTATCGCCACTGTCGATAGCCGCTTCAGTGGGATCTGTTTGGGCGGATGTACCATCGCCAAAAAGAGTTTCCACAGTAGCCACAGCGCTTGCATCCCCAGAGCTATCTGACGGGTCCGTGAGCTCTTCTTGGGTGAGGCCCAAGGACGTTGCTGGGTCAGACTGCTCAGCAGCAGAGCCCAGATCAAATAACCAACTATCGGCAATTTGATCGGCATCGGATACATCTGATTCAGCCAGCGATGCGCCATCAACATCGGACGGTGGGGCGTCTGCTGCCATCGTGTCTGCCGGGTTCAATGCATCAGAGGTGATAGGGTCTGATGGATCGTCTAAAAATATGGGCCCCTCTAATAAATCTATGGATTCGTCGGTCGGCGTCCGTGGCTCTAGACCCAGATCAAAATCTGCATCAAAGTTAAATAGCTCACCTTCAGCCTCTATCTGGGGCAGCGCGTCCTGCTCTGATACATCGTCTGTCAGACTCTGCAGGTCCTCACTGTCTGCACTACCCACGTCTGCACCGATGGCCAGCAGCCCCAGACTCTCGTCTATATCGCCTAGAGATAGCTCTAACGTTGGGGATGAAGACTCATCATCCGGGGATAGGTCTTCTGGGGAAATATTTTCTGGGGAGATATCTTCTGGGGGTGCGTCTTCTAAAGGCCCATCCTCTGATGAAAATAGATCCTCTGGGGACAGATCCTCTGGACGCTCACCCTCTAAAGATAGGTCCTCAACATCGGGCAGAAAAGGCTCGCCCAGGGCAGTACCCTCACCAAGACCTGCGGAGACTTCGTCTAGGTCAATGGCTCCATCTAGATTAATGGGTGCGATCGCATCCTCTAGTAAGGCCAGCTCAGCCTCCAAATCGGGCATGTCATCGGGTTGAATAGCGGTAATTTCCTCATCTAGATCCACCGCTGGATCAACGCCGCCGTCATTTTGGATGATCGTAATGTCTTCGTCATCTGGCCCCGATGCGATCGCATCTTCCAACAACGCCAGTTCAGCATCCATATCAGATAGGCCATCGGATTGGATGATGGTACTGTCCTCATCCACCTCAATGTCATCAAGATCAAGCCCTTGGAACGCACCAGAGTCAATGTCATCAGATGCGATTTCATCGTCTAAAAGACTCAGGTCAGGTGCAATGTCAAACGCTGGATCGTCTGCCGGATCGGCCGCCGGATCGCTAGCATCCTCCTCCAAGACCAAATCACCCAAGGCCTGATCTAGCTCATCTAGCTGAACAGTCCCCAAATCCACATCAGCTGTTACTTGATCTGGCTCCTGTAGCGCCGCCTGCTGAACCGCCTCTCCCAGCTCTCCACTTAAATAGGACGACGCATCTTCCCCTAACTGTTGAGCCAAATGATTTACAAACGCATGGAAAATCACTTCCCCTTGACGTCCCAAACCATGCATTTGATCCAGCCCCTCTTCTAGAGACTCGCGGTAACTATCAACGCTTTTTTGCAACGAGTTAAAGACCGCCGTCAGGGTGCTATCTAACTTCAACAGCAGCTGATCTGACTGCGCCTGCAGTAACCGCACCTGCTCTAACCGCTGCCCCGTCAGCAGGGGTGCCGGATTATCCGCAGCAGAGAGCTGTTCTATAGTGGCCGCCTCCATTGCCGCAAAATTTTGAACCATTTGAGCCGACAGCTTCTCCTGGAGCTGCTGCATCAACGTTTCCAAAAAGTCATTGATCTGCTGCTCAGACTGTAGCGGGTCAGGGCTGCGTTGAGCCTCTAAAACATGCACCTCTGCCTGCAAGCTGTCGCGCCGCTGTTGGAGAACCTCCAATTCCTGACGCATCGGCTTTAGGGAATTTTCTCGCAGGTAGCGCATTTCCTGGAGCAACCCTTGCAAAACCTGCGATGCTTCCTGCTCCATATTGGGAGCCGCCGACTGAGAAGAGACCACAAATTCCCCTGTGCCTGGGTCAATCGGTCCCCAGCCCCCCGGAGAATCAAACGTCTGCTCCAGGGACTGTATATAGCTAAATAGCTTACCTAAAAGCTGACGCTGACGCTCGGCTTCTCCCGACGAACCCAACGGGAAGCGGGAAGCTGGCTTGGCCAAGGTGGCATCAATTTCAGCAATGAGGCGTTGGATTTGATCCTTTTGAGAAGTCACAGTGCGGCCTTTCAACAACAAACTCTGCAAAGCGGAGGATACCCAGCCCGATCAGGGGCATACCAGCTCCTACCAACGGAATGCCCAAAGTGTAAAGCAGGCTGGCTAAAAAATCACAATTTCCTCCTATCTACAAGCATGCAGAGAAAAATCCTCACAGCGCCAGCTCGGTCCATGGCGATGAAATTAGGTGTATCGCTGGCTAATGGGTGCCATCCTAATCGATGCACCTAAACCTAACGCGACAGATGTGAAGTTAAGTTAACGGGGGTGGGGGGTTAGGGGGATGATCCAATCGTGCTGTAACCTGTTCTAGGCAAACTAGACGCAAACTAAAGACAAACTAATCCTTCATGTTTCAGTAAGCGGCTTCTTTAACGATTAAGCTATGGGTTAAGCTTTAGCGCCCGAATCTATCCTTGATCTCTCGCAGTTACTAGATGGCCTTAGCTATCATAAAGTCTTGGCTTCGTTCTAGCGTCTGCCACTCCCTTAATGCCTGAACTGAACTATTTTTTTAGTTAGCAGACGGGCCTCTACTGTTCAATCATATTGTTTAACTGAGTCCACCCAACCGTGGCTTCCCTAACCTATGGATAGCAGATACGGTGCCCGAGATAATTCAGCGGGTGAAAGCCTAATTGCAGCGGCCCCCTTTTTTCAGGAATTACCTGAAGCTACGGTTCAACAAGCAACCGCTCAAATTGTCACACGCCGACATCCTGCTGGCCAGGTTCTGCTATTGGAAAATGACTGGGGTAATTCGGTCTACTTCATCTTGGAAGGATGGGTTAAAATCCGCACCTACAATCTGGATGGCAAGGAAGTCACCCTAAATATTTTGGGCAAGGGCGAATTATTTGGTGAGATGGCCCCCCTTGAGGCAGTCCCCCGGTCTACAGATGTGATTACGCTGGCAACGACTATGATTGGGAGTATGCCAGCCCAAGATTTTGTCAGCTTGCTCAATAGTGAACCTCAAGCGGGTATCAGACTGGCAAAGCTGATGGCACGACGGCTGCGACAGGTAAACCGTCGCCTGCGCCTGCGTGAGTCAGACAGCCAGTCTAGGGTCGCCGATGTTTTGTTGTTTTTGGCCGACGGTCAAGGCACTATGGCCGCCCAAGGTGTCGAGATTCCGAACCTACCCCACCGTGAACTCAGCAGCCTGAGTGGGCTAGCTAGGGAAACCGTCACCCGCGTTTTAAGCAAACTTGAAAAGAAAGGGCTGATCAATCGAGAACGGGATGTCATTCGGATTCCATCCATCGATGCCCTAGATAAATTACTTGTCTAGCCCTACTGTCGGGACTGTCGGGTCAAACTTAAACGTTGGTTAGGAGTATTTCTTAGCACCATGGGGCAGCCAGACGAGTATCAGGCAGAGACACCGTCGTCAGGTTTTGCTGGCAGCAGCGACTCCGATAGTTTTGACGACATGGATCTAGACCGCCCCTGGATAGAGGACGACGAGGATGAGACGCCCTCTCCCCCCAGGTCACCGCTAGGAGGTAAAACAACCTCACCTAGCGACAAAGGCCCGGTGGCAATGGTGGAAACAGCATTTCTAGCCAGTGCCGCTAGCCTAATGTGGCTGATTAATTTGTATTTTCCACCGGGGCCTCTGCTACGGATTTTATTTCCAGTGCCCGTTGCGCTTGTGTACCTGCGTTGGAATCATCGCTCTGCCTGGATGACCACCCTTGTGTCTGGTTTACTCCTGGCTATTTTGATTGGGCCGCCCCGCAGCCTTCTCTATGTCATTCCCTACGGCTTACTGGGGGTACAGCTGGGCTATCACTGGCGACGCCAAACCTCCTGGCTGATTTCGCTACCGATTGGGGCCTTAATTGTCACCTTGGGTATCTTTTTCCGCATTTGGCTGCTGTCCTGGATGGCCGGCGAAGACCTGTGGGGTTATTTAGTTGCCCAGGTCGTGCAGCTAACCGACTGGGTGACCAATCGACTTCTGGATTTTGGACTGTTGGGTTTTGGGGTCATTGGCCAGGTGAGCCCTGGTGTCATTCAAATCGCAGCTGTCTCCATGGTGTTTTTTAGCAGCATTGTCTATTTATTCACCGTGCATTTGACAGCCTGGATCCTTTTAGAGCGCATGGGAATCACCATGCCACCACCGCCCCGATGGGTGCAGCAAATTCTCGATGAGTAGGCATAGCCAACATGCCACTTAGCTCACCCGTTGCCCACCACACTGCCCCTGCCATCACCCAACGGTGGCAACAGCAGCATCAGGGGCAGCGCCCTGCCTATATATGTGTTTTAGGGTTTACTGAAACAGCGCTTGTCCCGGGAATTTCGGCGGCGGGCAACACCCCTGAAGCACGCATGATGACAGCGGTAGCTGATGCTGAATTTATTTATGACGGTCCGCCCAGTGCAGCCCAATAGGCCTTAGCACGCCTAGGGGCAGGGGTGTCACCGGCTCTGCTTACACGGGCCCTCACTACCGGTCTCAATTTACCGGTTTATTTATTTAATGCCGGACTGCCCCGCCGCCCCAGCGTTCCCCACCTAGATCTATCTGGGACAGTGGCCCGCTGTGTTAGCTCTGGGCAGTCCCTGGCCCCCAGCGTAGTTGAGCAGCTATTCAAAGCAGGGCTTCAGTGGGGCGAAACTCTGGGTCGTCGATTTGCCCACAGCTACTTGATCGTTGGCGAATGTGTCGTTGCCGGCACAACCACAGCCCAAGCTGTGCTAACGGCGTTAGGGTTTGACGTGGGCGGACTGATGGGTAGCAGCCATCCTACCTGTAACCATGGGCAAAAAGCAGCCTTAATTGAAACGGGGCTAACGGCTTGGTCTAACGATAAAGATAGACTACGGGTATGGGATGCGATCGCAACCGTCGGCGATCCCATGCAGCCTTTTGTCCTAGGCCTGACCTTAGCCGCCAGCAACTACAGCGGCGTTCTTCTCGCTGGCGGCAGTCAAATGATTGCTATCTATACAATGCTTCAGCAACTGGGCACCCAATACCCATGGAACTCAAACAACGTCGTCATCGGCACAACTCGATGGATTATAAACGATGCCACTAGTCAGTTTCTAAGATTAGCCCACACCGTTCCCACACCCCCCATCATGAGCAGCCATTTTTCCTTCAAAGCGTCCCGCTACCCGCAGCTCACTATTTTTGACAAGGGATATGTAAAAGAAGGCGTCGGAGCAGGCGGGTGCCTAATAGCAGGGCATCTCTACCAAAACTGGTCACAAACCAAAACCCTACAAGCCATGGAAGCAATACTAGAAAGTTGCCTCAACTATTCAAAACCACCACGAAAGTCATGATGACGGCACACTTGCGCTCAATCTAGCAATAGCCAAGCCCCCACAGCGTTTTATCACCATCCTTTAATGACGGTAGGCAAGCAGCTGCTCCTCCAAAGCGGCGATCCGGTTATAAGCAGCCGTCAGCTGGGCCGTCAACCTCTGAACCTGAATTTCAGGGGAGAGCGTCTGATTCCCAGTCAGCTGATCCAGACCAAAATGAGGCTCATCATTCAAGATGTCCTTGTGATCAAAGGCCTCTTCCAAGCCATTAGCCACCATCCTCTCAGGGGGACTGACACCAAACTTGGGCCGACCACCGTCACTCGTATCTTGACGCACTAGTAAGTCAGACACCTTGCCATCTATCTGCTCTAGGAGCTGATGTAGGGTATCTACCCGAGTTGATAAGTGCGCTACCTTTTCTGGAGCAATATCCATTGGCTAGTAGATCCTTATATAACCCCTACATCCTAAGAACGCCCAACCAATGGAGAGGCCTTATTACTTATTGATTTAACCTTTGGTTGTCAAGATTGAAATCATAAATAAATAATATAAAAATAGTAGATTTCAATCTATTGATTTCAAAGACAGTCGCACAATGTCAGGCTCTTCACATAAAAATCTGAGGATTTTTCTAAAATCGTGACATACTGTAGCGGAAATAGGCATGAACAGTTTGTTTTGTGCAATTTTTCAGTCTGCAATCCAATTCACCGATCTCTGACCTGTGTTTAAGCAGTAGATATTGACCACATATCACATTATCAGCCAGAAACTTGGGGTATACTGTGCAATGCAGTTGTGTACATTAAGACGTACATCTTGATTGAGCCGCTGGCAGAAGTCTTTCAAAGCCCCAGTGCACTTAGGAAATCTAATTCTTAATCGATGGTTTCCCTTATAGTACCTGCAGTAACATGAATAAACTTTGATGCCACAGCCCATCTACCTTGTCGATGTAACGTATCGATATAGAGTCATTCTGAATGACGGCTAAGTACGGAATCAGCCATCACACATGAGTAATCTTAAATAGATGCCGCAGGTCGTGACAGACAGCCATATGAGTAGTGAACTGTTAGGGGCAGTTAATTAATTAATGTCACCCAAATCGTCAATGACTGATACCACTGCGTTCGTGGCTGGGTGTGCCACGACTGGGGTAGCCGTTTTGGTATTGCTATTGGCGCGAGTTGGGTTTCACACATCATCCCCCGATACCGAATCAAGCGCTGCAACCTTAGAAACCGTCGTGCCCGTGCCGCAATCTCCGGTACAGACCATCGAAAATGACATTAGCGATGACATCAAGCAAGATTTAGATCGGCAACGAGAGCTGACGGCAAAGCTTGAAAATCAGCTGGTGCAGCAGGAAATGCTGGCTCGCAACTTAGAAAATCAACTTAAGCAGCAGCAGGAAGAAACCCGCGCCGTCCTCTCTCAGCTTAGGGAGTACCAGCGTTCGGTTGATACTCTTTCACTTCAAAATGGGCAGCTAGTTGCTGCGCAGTCTGAAAAAGATACCTCTAATGTGCAAACCACGCTGCTATGGATTGGGGGTGGTTTAGTACTTGTCATGCTCTTGGGTGGGGGCGTGATAATTCTCTGCATGGTTTTGGTTTCGGGTCGCCGTCGAGAAGAACGCTCCGTACCGGTGGTATATCCATTTCAGATGCCCGTGCCCCCCAGT
>CALBPH010000341.1 GCA_937899365.1 uncultured Leptolyngbya sp. | reverse complement strand
ATTTATTACAAAAATGCCGGTTTATTTTTTTTGGGGTGCCGACGAGTTTCGGATGAAAAAGGCGGTGCGGGCACTGTGCGATCGCAACCTCAACCCCGACTGGGCCAGCTTTAACTACGAAAAAATTCCACCAGAGCAGTCAGATGCCGTCATCCAGGGGCTAAACCAGGCCATGACCCCACCCTTTGGCATGGGTAAGCGGGTGGTGTGGCTAGCAGATACCCCCCTGGGTCAACGCTGTCCGGCAAATCTGCTCACCGAGCTAGAGCGCACACTGCCTAACATTCCAGATAGCTGCATCCTGCTACTCACCAGCAGCAACAAGCCAGACGGGCGCTTAAAGTCTACAAAGCTAATCAATAAACACGCCGATATTCGAGAATTTGACACGATTCCCCCGTGGAAAACCGAGCAAATTGAGCATCAGGTTTACCAGGTAGCCAAAGAGGTCGGTCTGCAACTCACCCCCGGCGCCGCCGCCCTACTAGGGGCCGTTATTGGTGCCGACACTCGTCGCCTCTACAACGAGTTAGAAAAACTCAAAACCTACTGGACCGAACCCAAGGCGCTCCCGCCAGAAGCGGTTACGGCCCTGGTGGCCACCAGCACCCAAAGCAGCCTGCAGCTAGCGGCGGCCCTGCGCCAGGGCAAAACCGACCGCGCCCTCTCACTGATTACAGACCTGCTTGAGCGCAATGAGCCTGCCCTGCGAATCGTCGCCACCCTGGTGGGGCAATTTCGCACCTGGCTATGGGTCAAACTCATGACCGAAGCGGGGGAGCGCGACACCCGCACCATCGCCCAGGCCGCCGATATTGGCAACCCTAAACGGATCTATTTTTTACAAAAAGAAATTCGTGACATTTCATCTCTGCAATTAAAAAATGCCCTGAAACTTTTGCTATCGCTAGAATACTCCCTAAAGCAAGGTGCGCCTGAGACGGTAACATTGCACACCAAAGTCATTGAACTGGCGCATTGCTTTAAGCACATCTGAGGCTCTAGGATGCAGTATTCCTGTTTTCCTCAGAATTCGTCCAAATTTACTAGGTATTGCCATGAAGCTCTCGCGCCGCTCTAGTAATAATCCCCATCGGCGGCTCCCTTGGATAGTTGCCATTAGCATTAGTCTTGTGACCAGCGTAGGTTGGTTGCCCCTATCGACACTCTGGCAACGGGGCTATGCCCAAACCTTTACTGGCGAAGAAATCACTAACTACGCCACGGCAGTATTAGCCATCGAAAGAATTCGAGGTCGCGCCTACGCCGACATCAGCGACCTGATGACCAGCAAACAGCTTGATGTCACCCGCTACGACCTGCGCTGTCTGAGTGCAAACAGTTTAGATTTGCCCCGCGCCGTGAGATCGGCGGTGAGTTATTTACTGATCAACTACTGCAACGACGCCCAGCAAATTGTTGAAGAGACGGGCCTCACCGTCCAGTTATTTAATTCCATCACCGTCAATCATCAAGAAGATGAGGCCCTGAAAGAACAGATACAATTGGAGATAGCGAGAATTAGGTAGCGCACCCCGCACCAACAGTCTCACCAGTCTCAACCCTTCACCCATCCCCTCCCATGCAATTTATCGATCAAGCAGAAGTTGACGTCCATGGGGGCGATGGTGGGGATGGTCTAGTCGCCTTTCGTCGTGAGAAGTATGTCCCAGCCGGTGGCCCCTCTGGCGGCAGGGGCGGTAACGGCGGTTCGGTCATTCTCCAGGCGGTGTCTAATTTGCAAACGCTGTTAGACTTTCGCTATGCCCATCGCTTTCAAGCAGAACATGGCGAGCGGGGTGGTCCTAAAAATATGACTGGGGCAACAGGCAAGGACCTAGTTGTGGAGGTTCCCTGCGGCACCATAATCTACGATGCTGAAACAGGTGAACTGCTAGGGGATTTGGTGACAGAGGGGCAGACCCTATGTGTGGCCACAGTGGGCAATGGGGGTCTGGGTAATTCATCTTTTTTGAGCAACCGCAACCGAGCACCAGAGACCAGCCTGCCAGGACTACCGGGGGAAGAAGGGCGGATTCGTTTAGAGCTCAAGCTGTTGGCTGAGGTGGGCATCATTGGTCTGCCCAATGCGGGTAAATCCACGTTAATTTCTGCCCTGTCTGCGGCTAAACCCAAGGTGGCGGACTATCCATTTACCACCCTGGTGCCAAACCTGGGTGTCGTGCGAAAACCGACAGGCGATGGGGCAGTATTTGCTGATATTCCAGGGCTAATTGAAGGGGCCCACGCTGGAGCTGGTTTAGGGCACGATTTCTTACGCCACATCGAGCGTACCCGTGTGCTGCTGCACGTTATTGATATTACGACCCTGAACCCGATTGAGCATTACCACACCATTCAGCAAGAGCTGGTGGCCTATGGCCATGGTTTGGCCGATCGACCTCAGCTGCTGGCGCTAAATAAGGTGGATGCGGTGCCTGAAGATGAGCTAGAGGTAATCACCGAGGAACTGATAGCTAGCAGTGGTTGCGATCGCATCTTTGGGATCTCTGCTGTCAGCCGCCGGGGATTAGACGAACTTCTCCCAGTTATTTGGGACATTTTGGAAGAAAGTAAGCCCAAAGAAATCATCGTTGAACCCGAACCATTTCCCAATCTGGTGCCGTCAGAAATGGCACCGACCCAATGGACTTAAGGCCACCGGCAGTTAAGCAGAGGTGCCCTCATGTTGAAGTTGGATGGGCACAGGCTAGCCATTAGCGCAGCTTCCAGTCTTGTCCCTGCTGAGCTAATGCCTGTTGAAGATGGTCGATAGTGATGGCTTCATCTCGTGCCAGCATGCCTGCCTGACGACCAATCTCCATAATCTGGCTGTTGGAGAGCGATATCCCTTGGGCCAGGGCACTCCAGCGAACTTTTCCCATAGATTTAACACCATCTGGAAAGGTCTGGCGCCACAGCTGTAGCCGCAGCTCGGCGTCGGGCATCGGAATATCAATGGCAGTCAGCTGCTGCCGCCAGTGACGGCGGACAAGATGGCGATGGCTGACTGAGAAAATAATCTGGGCTGATGATTGGGTCAGCCAGTGCTGCAAACCCGCACGATCAATCGCAGAAGCACGGCCTAGCCAGTGATGGGCAGCGTTGATGAGGACGACAGGGTAGTCGGCCTGGGTTAGCTCACTGAGGCAAGCGGGCCAGTCTTGGGATGGGATTTGGGCTAGGTCTAGAATTTTCAAGGGGTGCTGTAGATGGGTGGCAAGTGCGATCGCAACCTTCTCCTTTTCCACCCCCGGATCGCCCACCAACAGCAGTCGCCACTGGGGCTGAGCAACCATCGTCTGCAACTGTTGCTTCAGCCCATCCGCCAACACTAGCTCCTGCCACGTTATCCGTTCCCGACAGCCCCGGGCAAACCGATCGGCCACCATCAACCGTGCAGGCCAGACAGGATCCGGGTTTTCCGCCAGCAAATAATCCACCCATTCAGGAGATAACTGCAGCTGACTCCCCAATAGCGTCGGAGCCCCCTCCACACAGCGCAACACCTGACGCTGCAGCAAAGACTTAGGTCCCGTCAGCAAAACCCGAGCCCGTCGTCGCTCAGCCTCATTGCGACACAGCACCCGCAACGCCAGCTCCACCGTAGGTAACGCCCCTGCCATACAGTGAGTGCCCGTCTGCAAATAGTGATACAGCTTGCCATAACGCACCTGCACCTCCGGAGCCAACACCATCAGCACTAACTTTTTTTCAAACAAACTTAGCCCCAACACCGACTGCATCGTTGGCAGTCCTAAGGCAATCTTCTTAGCCCGACTCAGCAATATGCGTTTGTCTAACGTTTTTTGATACCCCAGGGACGGCCGTCCAGTCGACTGCCCGCCCGCTTGGCCACTCGACTGGGGTGCAACATCGTCATAGGCCCTATTTTTAATCGCCACTAACCCCTGCCACCAATCACTCGTCGCTCGATCAGAGGAAGTTTTCGCAACCCGAGTAACTGACTTCAAGTTTTTCCGCTGCTGAGCCACCGCCACCAACAGTAGCCGTTCTAGCCAGGTTAGCTCGGTCTCTAAGTAAGCCCAATTGTTTGCAAACGGAATACTAGAACCCATCAAATACCCTAAACAGTTACTTCAAGCGACGCAGAAATTCAAGCGGTAGCCCATCAGTATCAGCAATAAACGCCACTTCATACACATGCTCCCCAATCATTTGCTGACGAGGTTCCAAAAGTACGGTCAGTGGTATATTTTGCGAAACTGCATTCTGCCGTAGTTCATCTAGCCACGCGGGTAAACTTTGAGCCCTCTGGGTCAGGTCAAATGACAGATGATAGTAACCGGTATAGTGCTCATCACTAAACGCATCCGCCGCCGGTTTTGGCTCCGGCACCTGCATCAGCTCAATTCGTCCCCCCAGCCCTTCCATCCAACAGGCAAGGGTAATGCCAGCCGTAAAGCGTTCCACCACGCCAAACCCCAACAGCTCATAAAAAGCCATGGCCCGGTGAATATCCGCCGTTCGAATCGACGCATGGTGCATAGTAGTCCTATCGCCAAAATGGCTATCTACTCAAAAAACTTTAGATATCGATAGTTATTGGGTACACCCGGTTCCTTTTCTAAGTCAAAATTGATCACTTCCCATTGAGGCACCTCTTGAGAAGATGGGCTAAACACCACCGGTAAACCATACAGCCTCGGCATCCCCTTATCCACCTGACCGCGCCACGGAGCACTGTACTCCAAATAAGACTTGACCAGAGGGCGATAACGCTCTGCAATAATTACCCGTGTCGCTCGATAGCCTTCGGTATAGAGTCGGTCCAACGCCTCATGAATTTCAAACCGAATCCCATCTGGATGGGTATGTTGCCGGTACCAATCCCCCTCCCACTGACGCCAGTGACGCCCCGACTGCACATGGACCAAATCCTGGGTGTCCAGACTGACCTCAAACGCACCATGGCGCGTACACAAGTAACTATCAGTCAGCGTCAATGCCGGAATCGTCTGCCGACAGTGGGGGCACTTTATCTCTGGCCCATAAAACGGATACTGAGAAGCAGAATTTATCATGCGGGTTTACTAAAACATTGACACCCAAGCTAGATCAGCCCGTCTCAACCACCCTATTGTTGAGTTCAGGCAAAATCACCGACACGTAGCAAAGCACACTCCAAACAGGGCTCATTAAGCTTGCGCTCGCCTTATTATAACGGGAGGTAAAATAGGGCGCTTTAACCCTACATACATTATTCCAGCGAGTTTTGTCCATTCTGATGTTCATCACCAGGCACATCCCGTCAAATTAGATCTATCTCTGGCCTATCCCTGACCCATCCCCACATAATTTCGTGACCAATCCTACTCCAGCTAGCACCACCCCCCATAGCTTTTGGCCAACCCCCGACCTCTCCCCAGCTGCTTTTATCGCCCCCACGGCCACCGTTATCGGCAACGTGGAAATACATCAAGGAGCCAGCATTTGGTATGGCGCAGTCGCCCGAGGTGACGTCGAGCTGATCCAAATTGGTGCCCACAGCAATGTCCAAGACGGAGCCATACTCCACGGCGATCCAACTTTACCCACCGTTCTCGAAGACTACGTCACCATTGGCCACCGCGCCGTGGTCCACAGCGCCCACATCGAGCGTGGCTGTCTCATTGGCATTGGTGCCATTATTCTCAACGGTGTCCGCATAGGTGCAGGCAGCATTGTCGGTGCAGGCGCAGTAGTAACCAAAAATGTCCCCCCAGGTTCCTTGGTCGTCGGGGTACCCGGTAAAGTCCTAAAGGCGCTATCCCCTGAAGAAATAGACGACCTAGTTGACCATGCGAAAAAATACGAGCAGCTAGCCCTGACCCACGCTGGCAAAGGGACAAGTTTAGGGTTTTCATAGCGTAGTCATCCCTTGTTTGCTGCAGTCTACCCCCCTTATATTTCGACTCCGTTCAAGATCAGCCTACTGCCACTCTCCCCCCCAGGACCTCCGAATACATTGCCCTCGACCCTCCCCTCCACCAAAAGCTTCACCAGGTGCTCGACCTCACCTGGGCACGCTTTCCGACACTGGCTCAAAACCAAATCGCCGTTACCTGGCTAGCCTATGAGCCCCCCTACACGGTCAATACGGGCGGAGCGCTGAGTACAGACGACTTCTGGCAGCATCAGCCCAAGGGAGCCAGCTACCGGGGAGTAGAGCGGATCTACCCGGCCAGCGTCATCAAGCTGTTTTATCTAGTAGCCATCCATGAATGGATGGAGCGAGGCATGACCCAGACGAGCCCAGAGCTAGAGCGCGCTATCCGCGACATGATTGTGGACTCTAGCAATGACGCCACGGGCTATGTCATGGATGTACTCACTGGGACTACCAGCGGACCAGAGCTACCCCCTGGTCCCTTTGAGACCTGGAAACACCAGCGAAACCTAGTCAACCGCTATCTACAAACTCTGAAATGGCCCGAGCTAGCCACCATTAATGCCAATCAAAAAACTTGGTGTGACGGTCCCTATGGGCGTGAGCGAGCCTACCTGGGCGACGGCTACGAAAATCGTAATATGCTCACCACGGAGGCATCGGCTCGGTTACTCCACAGCATTATCGGTGGCGTAGCGGTCAATGCGGCCCGTTGTCAGACCATGATGCGGTTTATGACCCGCGATCTTGACCCTCAAGTACTGACAGCCGATCCAGAAAATCAGGTAACCGGCTTTTTAGGGGCAGGCGTACCAGTCGAGACCCAAGTCTGGTCTAAGGCCGGGCTAACCAGTAAAGTACGCCACGATGCAGCTTATATCGAAGCTGACGGCGCACATCCTTATCTATTGGTGGTCTTCACTGAGGGCGCTGAGCACAGTGAAAATGAGAAGATTTTGCCATTTGTGTCAGCACAAATATTAGCGGCGATGAATGAGATAGGAGTGTAAGCAAAATTGCCTCCAGATTCAGGAGGAATATCGGTCAGGGAAATGGGTATATGGATAGCACAACGGTTTTCCCAACCCGTTGATTCTCCAAAGAAGGAATGAGGTATCGACTACGCACAGGCATGGGGTAGCGGGAATCCTAGGAGCAATGCGTAAGGGTGCATCAATGGTTTCCACAACGTCATGGCAGCAGGTAGAAGCTCGCTTTAAACAAATTTGGGGTTACGACAGCTTTCGGCCACCGCAGGATGATGTAATTCGCACATTGTTGTCAAAGCAAGATGCCCTCATCGTAATGCCAACGGGTGGGGGAAAATCTATCTGTTTCCAGTTACCGGCTCTGTTACAAAAAGGTCTCACGTTGGTCATCTCTCCATTAGTAGCATTAATGGAGAATCAAGTACAGGAGCTAAAGCAACGACAGCTAGCGGCAGAGAGAATCCGTAGTGCGCTAGCTTCCTATGAAAAGAAAAAGATTCTGCGACAGATTCAGTATAACAAACTAAGACTTTTGTATCTCTCACCGGAGACTCTTCTGAGTAAACGAGTTTGGGACACTCTCTGTCAACCCCAGGTGATTATCAACGGTCTGATTTTGGATGAGGCCCACTGTCTAGTGCAGTGGGGAGATACGTTTCGGCCAACATACCGAAGGTTGGGAGCCGTAAGGCCAGCGCTGTTAAGGCATAAACCTGCAGGCACCCAGCTTCCGATTGCAGCGTTTACGGCAACAGCTAACCCGGCAGCACAGAAAACTATTTGTCAGGTATTACAGCTGCACCACCCCAAGGAAGTCAAGCAGAGTCCCTATCGAGAGAATCTGCATATAGCCGTGAAGCTGGTATGGACACCACGTGGGCGCAGACGAGCAATGGTGAACTTTATAAAGGCACATTCTGGACAGGCGGGATTGGTGTATGTCAGGACGCGACGTACGGCAGAAGAACTGACAAGCTGGTTAAAACCTCAAGGGTTTTCGGTTGCGGCTTATCACGCAGGGTTGGCCAGTGGGGAACGGCGACGGATTGAGACTGAGTGGTTGGAAGGGCATCGTCAGTTTGTAGTATGCACCAGTGCGTTTGGCATGGGAATTAATCACCCGACAGATCGGGAAGAGCGTCGTGTAGGGAAAGAGTGTAGATCTAGGTG
>CALBPH010000340.1 GCA_937899365.1 uncultured Leptolyngbya sp. | reverse complement strand
TCCCGCGCAGGGTGGCATTGTAGGGGTTATGGCCCGACATGTTTCACGCTTTTGGATCACAGGATGGGTAGGTATCTAAGTGATCGTTAAAGATGAGAGAAGGTCCGGGTAATCCGTCGTTCCAGCGGCCTACAACGTTTGGACGCCCTTCAATAGCGGCTACCCACTCCACGTCTAACCCCAAGGACTGCAGGTGTTGTCCCACCTGGCGAGAGATGTCTTCTTCATGGGCCATGGGTGCTTCTGGGTCAATGGAGTTACCACAGCCTGGCTGTCCGGTAGGTACTAGGTCTTTGATTAGCTGCACGCATTTCTCTTGGGTGATGCCGGCTAGAACCTTTTGCTGTAGGTCGGTTAGCTCTGTTGGGGTAGAGAGAGTTTCTAACATTGAATGCACTCCAGTAGTAAAAGAAATTGGCCGTTGCTGATTCGCGGCATGAATTTATCTGGTAGATGTCGGCGCATCGTATATCTCACAGAGCGATGCATACCCTAAATCAGCAACGGCAGAAATTTAACCTTGCCAATGCACCACTTTTGATGCGATTACTCTGAGCAAAAAGTCCGACAGCACGCCAAAAAAGCCAATCATCAAAATGCCGACAAACAACGCTTCTACATTAAAGAAAACGCTGGCATCTTGAATGATGTAGCCAATGCCGATATCCCCTGCCAACAGCTCAGCGGCGACTAAAATACCAAAGTCCACGGAGAGAGCTACCCGCATACCGGTAAAGATGCTGGGTAGGGCCGCAGGCAATATCACATAAAGAAAAATGGCTAGGTCGTTAGCCCCCAGGGTACGGGCGGCTAAGATCTTGTCTTTGGGGCAAGACTGTACCCCTGCCATCGTATTGAGCATGACGATCAGGGCTCCGGCATAGAGGATGATTAAAATCTTGGAGACTTCACCAATGCCGAACCAGAGAATAAATAGGGTGATAAACGCTAGGGGAGGAATCGGTCGCAGGATCTCGGTGACGACATAAAAGGCAGCCCGAACGTACTTGTAGTAACCCATGAGCAGGCCTAGAAGTAGGCCGACGATGGTGCCAATACCAAAGGCGGTGAATACCCGTCGTAAACTGCCGATAACATGCGTCAGGACAGGGGTACCGGCATAGCCTTTGCGGGTCATGGCTAGGAACTCGGTGACTATGCCAGACAGGCTGGGTAGAAAGAGTTCGTCGATCCAGCCCATACGGGTGGTGGTTTCCCAGAGAATGAGGATGATGGCGGGGATTGCGATCGCAACACAAAACAATACCGCCTTCTCCCGCAACGCCTGGGTTTGCAGGTCTTGCACCTTAAAAGCAGGCACCCCATCTTGTTTAGACACCTTCAACTGCATCGAATAATTTTCCTTCTGATATACAGACGTTACCTTCCTGACGTACAGACGTTGCATGCAACGTCTCTTCGCCCTTAACCAATCGCCTTCATCTTCAAATACAGATCCGTTCGATACTGATTAAACGCATCCGACACCCGATTCATGGCTGTGTAACGGGGGTCAGGTAGGTGAATCTTAATATCATGGGCAATACCGCCCAGGTTACGATCTAAAATCACGATGCGATCGCTCAAGAACACAGCCTCCTCAATACTGTGGGTAACAAACAAAATGGCCCCAGCCACCTGCTCATGCAGCTTTAACAACTCTTCCTGTAACCCTTCTCGAGTTTGCACATCCACCGCCGCAAAGGGTTCATCCATCAGCAAAATCTCTGGCTGCACCACCATTGACCGAGCCACCGCCACCCGCTGCCGCATTCCCCCTGAGAGCTGGTAGGGATACTTACGTTCATTGCCCCGTAACCCCACCAGTCCAATAATGGTGTCCACCCGCTGCCGTTTCTCATATTTTGACAGTGATTGAAACCGAAACCCAAAGCCAATGTTCTGTTCAACCGTCATCCAATCAAACAGAGCGTTGCTTTGAAAGACCACCCCTCGCCTTGCAGACGGGCCTTTAACTTCCTCGCCACCATGGGTAACCAGACCGGCCAACGGTTTATAAAACCCCGCAATCAGGTTTAGGATGGTGGACTTTCCACAGCCCGACGGCCCCAACAATGTTAAAAACTCTCCTTGCTGGATACTCAAGTTCAGGTCTTGAAGTACCAGGCGCTTACGGCTGTAGCCAAAGGAGACAGCATCTAAAGAAACAATCTCTTGAGCTGTCTCAGCTTGGCCATGTTGGTCAAGGGAGCTAACCGATGCTGGAGCAGAAGATTGGGACATATGGACAACCATTGAATTAGAGCATGGATGCACAGAACAGAGCGATTACTTTGATTCCAGATAGTCCGCCACGTAGGAAGAATTAATCAACGGAGCCAGGTCCTCGGGTGCACTATCCAATCGGCCTTGATCGACAAGGAATACGGCATATTCCTCATAGGCCTTATACAGGTTGGTGGATTGGGGTTGTCCGGGGGTGCCCAACCACTCATCAGTTAGCTGATCTTCCATCATCACCACCGTCGAACCCTGACGGTCAACCATGGCCCCAAATTCCTCAGGTGTGAGGTTTAGGCGTTCGGCCTCCCATTTCTGACCAGACTTTAGATCGGCCAGATAATCCTGCTGAGCCATGTCCC
>CALBPH010000339.1 GCA_937899365.1 uncultured Leptolyngbya sp. | reverse complement strand
GGACTATACCTATGACCCAGCCGGCAATATCACCCGCATTCGCGATCGCACCAGCCGGGTACTGTTCCAAAACAACCAGGTGGTCTTGCCCCAGCTCGACTACACCTACGACGCCCTTTACCGCCTCACCCTGGCCCAGGGCCGAGAACATCGCGGGCTATACCGTCCGGCCAATGCCCTACGGCCCGACGACGCTGCCCTGTTGCCCATTCCGGCCAATACCAACAACCCCCAGGCGCTGGAAAACTATAGCCGCCGCTTTACCTACGACGACGCCAACAATCTCACCCAGATTGCCCACACCGCCGCCAACCGTCGCTTTACCCGAGACATTGACATCGCCCCCGACTCCAATCGCGGCAGCTTTGACACCGGTAACCTGGCCCAAAGCTATGACGCCAACGGCAACCTGACACGGCTACCCCAGCTGCGAGGGATGGAGTGGAACAGCCTCAATCAGCTGGCGGCGGTGGATGTGGTCCAGCGGAATAACGGGCCTAATGACGGCGACTATTACGGCTATGACGCCAGCGGTCAGCGGGTCCGTAAGGTGCTTGAGCGCCAGGTAAATGGGGCGCTAGTAATCGAAGAAACCCTTTACTTTGGCGACTATGAGCTACACCGCGTGCGTCGTGGTAACCAGGTTCAAGAAGCCTACACCACCGTCCATGCTGCCGATGGGCGCTCGCGCATTGCCAGCCTGCACCGCTGGACCCAACGCCGACAGAACCAGCCTGCCCGCCAAACCCGCTATCAGCTCGACAACCACCAAACCTCGGTCAGTTTAGAGTTAGACGGCGATGGCCGCATCCTCACCTATGAAGAATATTTCCCCTACGGCGGTATCGCTGTGGTAGCGGGGCGCAGCCAGCAGGAAGTCACCCGCAAACGCTATCGCTATGCCGGTCGAGAGCGCGATGCCACCACCCAGCTTTATTACTACGGCAGCCGCTACTATGCCCCCTGGATGGGTCGCTGGCTCAGCCCTGACCCGGCGGGTGCCATAGATGGAGCCAATGTGTATGGCTATGTCAGGGGCAACCCTGTGAGCCGCATTGACGCCGATGGCCAGGTGGCCGTTGAACTCAATAATCAGGGCCAGGTGGCTCGACAGAGACAGTTTTTCGAAAACCTGATCCAGGGGACGGCCAATCCGGATCCTCCCACCAGAACAAACGCTCGTCGGGTTCTGGATCTGGAGAAACAGATACTCATTCCCAGTGGGATTGTTGCCCAGCGAATCAAAACTTTTGAAGCGCTGGAACAGGCGGCAAATAACCCTGTGTCGGCCTCCCCACCGACGGCCTCTCCAGCAGCTAATAACAGCCCCCGGCGGGCGCGTTCTAACTCAGCGCCCCTGCCTGCCGCTTCCCCTGGGAACGGTGCCAGTGGGAATGCAAACGGAAGCTCCAACAATCGCAGAAGTCGTTCGGCATCGGCCCCTAACCCACCGCCAGCGCCGCCAGCGCCGCCGCCACCCACCACGCGCCCCCGCTCAAATGCCGTTTCCGACAACCCCACCACGCGCCCTCGCTCAAATGCCATCTCCCAGGGGCCAACGGTGTTAAATGTGGCCACCGATCGCAAAACAGCGGTGCTATTGGCGGCGGCCATCATTGTGGCGGTGAATTTAATCAAACTTGAGCGCCAGAGACGAGATGTGGTTCAGGAGGTAAAAGGTTTTGATCGATCTCAGCTTAATCCCGTTACCCCCCGCATTGCGGATAACCCCGATCTGGGTCGGGTACTGGATGATCCATCCCCCGTCGATAGCGACCTCAACGAGTCGGCATCAGAGGCGTCGGCGTCGGAAAGCAGCAGCGGTGCTGACGATTTGGACGATCCCGTTGACTCAGTGGAGTCCGAGTCGGCCAACGATTCCCCCCAGGTGGATCAGGCTCCTGCCGTAGACAACCGCTCCCGCCAAAATAACCTCTAGCCCCATGGGGTTGAAATCTGTTTCAACTCCAGCCACCTTACCCACGTTTACAACAGATCTCAATGTAAACAATGTGAACGTGGTTTAGCCCCCATTCCGGTACGCCCCCTCTACACCTGTAACAGCCATGTCAAACCTAAAGTCTTCTCCTGCCCTTGAAACCCTAGAAGCGTTTAAGCAATCCCATCCTGACCGGGATACGGTAGGCAAAATTTTGGCGCTGTCAGAAGCCGTGTTTGTCGAGACCTATGTGACGGCTTTTGATGGGGACACCCGCAAGGCTCGCCAGGCCTATCGTGAAGCCCAGCGCATACAGGAGCTGACCACGCTGCTGTGGGCCAATATTAAAGATACGGTGGCGTCGCCCCATATCCAGACCACCCTGTTTAACAACATTCCCGACACGTTTCTAGAGCACCAGGGGCTGATACCCGGCTATGACCGACTGTTTGGCAGTTTGGACTTTATTGACTGTGAGCACTGTCGCTCTATTTTTGGCCCGGCGGCCTATTTTGTTGATTTGCTGCGCTTTATCGAACGCCACATTCCCCAAGACAACATTAGTGATGCAACCGGCAACCTGCCAGAGCACCGGTAGGAAGCGCGTCAGCCCAGACTGTTTCGGATTCCGCTGGGCTGCGAAGGCGCGGTGGCCCTGGTGCGCT
>CALBPH010000338.1 GCA_937899365.1 uncultured Leptolyngbya sp. | reverse complement strand
AGCTATTTGCCTGCGAGCATGCCGATATTACACCCGATATTTTATGTGTTGGTAAAGCTCTGTCGGGTGGATTTATGTCCCTGGCTGCCACACTGACGACACCCCAGATTAGTCAGGTTTTTGCCCAGGGTGAGGCCGGGGTGTTTATGCATGGCCCCACCTTTATGGCTAATCCGCTGGCCTGTGCCGTGGCATTAGAGAGCATTGCCATTCTAGAAAGCTCCGATTGGCAGACAAAAATTCGGTTGATTGAGGCTCAGCTAAAAGCAGAACTAGCCCCCTGCCGTGAGTCGCCCTTGGTCAAAGATGTGCGCGCGTTAGGTGCGATTGGTGTGGGGGAACTCCATGAACCGGTAGACATGGCGGTGCTGCAGTCTCAGGTGGTAGATCATGGCGTGTGGCTCAGACCCTTTGGAAAACTGCTGTATACGATGCCTCCCTATATCATTGAACCTAGCGAACTGCGCTGTATTACCCAGGCGATGGTGACGCTCACTCGTTAGTATTGGGGCGGTGCTGCTCCTTAGGGTTAGTTACTGTCTAGTGTCTGCTTACAGCCTTGGGCGTTGCTGATCTCCGGTATGAATTTATCTGGTAAACATCGGCACATCGCATGTCCCACAGATCGGTTCATATCCTAAATCAGCAACGGCCAGTCTTGTCTATCTGAGCTTGTTACTATGATGCGTTTTACCCTGATCGGTTTGCTCCTAGCGAGTCTTGTGGGCAGCTGTAGCGCAATCGGTACGCGTGATGACGATGTTTCACCGTCTCAACTTACGTCTCCGGCGGTTGCTGAGTCTGCATCTGAGCCGATATCTGAAACTACAGATGCCATTGGCCAACCGGAGGGCATCAAGGCTGATGACGTGCAGCCCGAGCCAGGGCGTTATTGTTATCAGTTTGATGATGGTGTTTTAACCAACCATCTGCGTCTCAGGGTTGATCAAACGAATCAATTGGCAGGGGATGCTCGCGCCTCAATCCAAAATGACGATGCGGGCTACTACACCAGTTATACCCAAGTATTTTCAGGTCCATTAACGGGCAATCAAGCCGCCGTTAATATCACCACCTGGGTCGAATACGATGTTCAAGACACGGGCGAAACTTGGACATTTAGAAACGATGAACTGGTGACCGAGACGGCGTTACTCGAGCGGGCTGACTGTCAGCTGGTGGACTCGATATTTCAAGATCAAGCGGGTCTAGAAGCTGGTGATTTGCTAGATGGGGCCAATGCTGTCCATACTCAACGGGTTGAATTTCTACCGGGTAAACGTGCTGCCACGGTTAGTAATAGCGTTATTCGAGGTGAGCGGGATGTTTATTTGCTCGGGGCTAGCGGTGGTCAGCAAATGGATGTATCTATTACGGCGTTAGAAAATAACGCTGTGTTTGATGTGATTTCCCCCAGTGGTTATATTCTGTCGCTTGAAGCAGGCAGTGAAACGGTTTTTTTACCCCATACGGGGGACTATCAGGTCATCGTTGGCGGCACCCGTGGTAATGCCACCTACGAACTCACCATCGGTATTCAGTAATTTCGCTGAGGTTCTGGCTAAAGTTTCGACTGAAGTTTTGTAAAGTCCCTGCCGTAAATTTCTACCCCTGGCCGATAGGTCATTAAGGCTGCCTGTAAGCGCCGAAATGACATCGTTCGTCTGGAAATCAACCATGGGTAGTCTTCTACGGAGCTTGGTGCTCGGCACGATACTGATACCAAATTTATGGATAGCCGGTGCCGTTGCAGCCCCCATGGAGACCAGTACTTGTTTGACGGAACTATCGGTGGACCGTTCGTTTCAACCTGAGCCCCCGGGGGTGCCCCAGCGACGATTGAGTGGGGGGACACGGTAGCGCTAGAGTGGCGAAACTGGTGGCCGTTCTATGGCCCTGCCAGCCTAAAATCTATGATTGAAGTGTGCTGGGGCGGACAGCTTTAGTGCATTGCACTGGATTTACTCGCTTACTTAATATTTGCTTACTGTTATGTCTGACAGCCCAGCTAATTTTTCGGATGGTGCGTGCGATCGCTGGCAGTTTTGGATTGATCGCGGGGGCACGTTTACGGATATTGTGGCTCGCTGTCCCGAGGGGCAACTGCGGGTACATAAGCTGCTGTCTGAAAATCCGGGTCGCTACGCGGATGCTCCGATTCAGGGCATTCGTGACCTGTTGGGGCTGGGAGATGATCAGCCTATTCCTGCCGACCGTATTGAGGTGGTAAAAATGGGCACGACGGTGGCCACGAATGCTCTGCTGGAGCGTAAGGGCGATCCGACCGTGCTACTGATTACGAAAGGCTTTAAAGACGCTCTACGCATCGGTTATCAGAACCGTCCTGATATTTTTGCCCGCCATATTCAGCTGCCGGAGATGCTATATGAGCAGGTGATTGAGGAGCCGGAGCGCTACAGTGCCCAGGGTGAAGAACTAATGGCCCTGGAGAATACTGGAGCTTGGGTGGATGAGTTGGAGCGGGTGTTTGATCGTGGGGTGAGGGGAGTTGCGATCGCACTTCTCCATGCTTACCGCTATCCCGATCACGAGCGCCAGGTAGCCGCCATTGCAGAACGTATCGGGTTTACCCAGGTCTCAGTCTCCCACCGTGTCAGCCCTCTAATGAAACTCATCAGTCGGGGCGATACCACCGTCGTCGATGCCTATCTTTCGCCCATTTTGCGGCGCTATGTAGAGCAGGTGCAATTGGCCCTCACCGCATCCGAGACAGCCCCTAGACTCATGTTTATGCAGTCCAACGGTGGTCTTACTGATGCCCATCGCTTCCAGGGCAAAGACAGCATCCTCTCGGGTCCTGCCGGTGGCATTGTGGGTGCCGTCAAAACCTGTGCCAGGGCTGGATTTAATAAAATCATCGGCTTCGATATGGGCGGCACATCCACCGATGTGTCCCACTACAACGGCGAAGACAGCAACGGCGATTACGAACGCCCCTTTGAGACTGAAGTGGCGGGTGTGCGGCTACGGGCGCCGATGATGGCT
>CALBPH010000337.1 GCA_937899365.1 uncultured Leptolyngbya sp. | reverse complement strand
GAAACAGCAGGAAACCCTCGGGGGTAATACGCTTTGAGATCCAGGATTGTTAGTGACGATGTTTCTATCGAACGTCGCTGTACCCAACTGCCCAGGTTGCGAAATGCGCCTAACGGAAACCCATGTCCCAGCTGCCTTGCCATGGGTTACTTACTGGCAAAATAGCCGGTGTCCGAACGATCTGTCAACATGGTGGCACCACCGCCGCCACTGCCAAAGGTAACGTTCAATCCTTCGTAGGCTAGGGTTAGCTCTTCGATGGCAACTGAACTACCATCGGCCTGTAGAGAGGGGGCCTGCCAGCCTACTGGAACAGCACCAATCAGAGTCCAACACTGTTGGGTTTGTCCGGCTTGATTGAAGACCAAAATGTTAATGTTGCGGCGGTATTGTTTAAGTCCGGTACCTGAGGTGCGGGGTTGAAATAGTGCGCTGAGCCAGTCCCAGAAAACTTGATTGCCGCTGATGCCGCGCTTAAGGGTGACATCGGAAAATTCAGGGGCACCAAGCAAAATTCGCTGCTGATCATTTAAGCCTCCTTCGGCTACGGTTTCTTTTTTGATCTGGACACCTAATCCACCGCATTCGGTAAAGCAGGCGGTGATTTTACTTTCGATTTCAACGTAAAACCGATTACTGGTGACATAGTCAGTAGCATTAGAGGCCGATGAGCGACTGTCGCCAAACAGATCGCCTGCAACAGACGAGACTAGATTGTTGGCACTCAGTAATTCATTAAACATCAGTGGCGTCTCCCGCAGGCTCGTTCCTGCTGTGTTTGGATGTCGTCATGGAGAAGCTGATGGATGCGATCGCAAAATTCTGCCATCGCCATCGGATTATGGGCCAGCTTCACCGCCACCTGAGCCATCATTTGCTTGACCTCCAGCGTATGATTTCACTGCACAATTGCCGGGGCAACAAAACACGCCGGGTTAGAAACAGAGCTACTGGGGGCTAAAAATGTCGCCTGTTCAGCGCCAGCATTAGGATCCAACTGTGTCATCGTTCACTCACTCCATTAAGCCATTAATCTCTCTGTAGAAATTTTGCAAATAGTTTAAGTCCCCGGCAAACATCCCCTCAATCACCACCGGGCTGATGTCAGGTAACGTGCCTAATGCCAAAATCACCCGTGCCAAAATAATCACCGTGGCATAAGCAGGATTGGTCTGAACGCGTGGATCAGACATGGGCTCAATCTCATCAACGGTGCGAGCAAGCCGCATTATGCCTCGCTGGTGAATCTGTCCCAGGGCATCAAGGTAGCCTGTGGGTAATTCAAAGGCAAACTCAGTTTGCAGACCAGAGGGCACATTAACGTGTTGAATAGTGGAGGAGTCTGCATCGAGCGCCATTGACTCAGCTAATGGCGGCTCAAGTCGTTGAATGGAGGGCTGTGCTTTCGGTGGTGCTAACCCTAAATTGTAACTAAGTAGAAAAGCTACCATAGGTCTATTAATCTAAAAACAAGGCGACGACTAACTCATGGCCATTCCCAAGGCTGCCGCCCCTAACATCCAGCTATCAGAGACTCGCTTGAGTGACTCCACTGCAATTTCAACTTCTTCTACGTTATGCTCTGCGCCCTTCACATCTAGATCAGAGATCTTGTAGCTGACGGGCCAAGCCCCCGTAAACTCAAATCGAAACTGTTCTAATCCCGATTGCCCATAGATACACAGAGCACCGTTGCGCCGCTGGTCGGCCCAGTTCCCTTCACCAATCGTATCCATCCAGTCCCAAAAAGCAGTGGAGACTGTTAACCCTCGTTTGAGGGTGATGTTGGTATAGGAGCTATTTCCTGGAATTTTAGAGCGCACAACGTGTCCATGACTGCGCCCCTGTTGTCCCCAAACTTGGGGGGTTACTTCACAGACCTCAATCACCTCTTGCGATCGCTGAAAGCCATTGCACTCCATGAAGTAACCATCGATCAAATCAACGCTGCCATCTAATCTGAGTTCCAGATAAAAACGAGCCTTGGTTAAAATCTCGGGGAATATCATCTGCGTTAAGCCGCTCGCACAACTTGGGTAAAGTACAGTTCTAGGGTGTCCTCAGCCAGGTTGCCACCGCTGTCAACAGAAAGGCTGCTAATCTGTTTTTTAGTGCCTGGGAATAGATCGATATAGTTGTAGCGCATCGCTTCGTCACCGTTGGGATCATAGATTACTAGTGACCCCGTTTTACGGCTATCCATGGCTTTAGATCCACCACCGGAATAGGTATCAGGATGACAGTCGTTATACCAATCTGATAGCTTTTTTTGATCGGACTCGTTACCAGCTACATAGGTGAGGGTAACGGTACTGTTGTATTTCACCCCACCAATGGTTGCCTGGGTTTGAGTGATAGCATTTTTGGTAACACCAATCGCGGCATCTCCTCCAGCTACCTCTAGCTCAATCTCTGGACCACTACAAGTTTTGACTGACAGAGACGTAACCCCGTCAATCTCGAAGTAGAATTTTGAATTCGTTAAATACTGAACCATAACAATGATCTCTTGACTACTCTCTCTTTTGACTTAGGAAAAAAATTAATTGGGCTGCACTATTGGACGTACAGACGTTGCATGCAACGTCTCTCCAGCATTAATTTTTGGATCTGATAAAGTCCTTATGCTTGAACGACCAAACTACATGACGCGGTTAAACTTTTCACACGTAATGGTGTAAGTCTCTTCGATATAAGCATCAGCGGTCACATCAAGGTCAGCACACTTATATTTAGAGGGCCACGCCTCAACAAACTGCCATTTAGCAATTTCGTTGCCATCGGTGTCGTAAGCAGTAATACTGCCTTCCATTTTGTTGCCACCCCAGCTACTTTTACCACCGTTAGAAGCGGGTAAACAGTTTTCAAACCATTCATAGAGTTTTTTGCTGGTGCTGTCGCCATCACCGCTGGCAATACAGACACAGTCAAAATTGAATAGTCCTTCAAAACCAGCGGAGTTTACCTGCCACATGGTTTTGCCACCCTTCGTGGTACCAATAGCCTGCTGACCACCCTGTACCTTAGGGGTATAGTCGGGAATATTAACATTTTTGAAAACAGACTGTTCCCCCTCGCAAACCCCGGAAAACTCCAGGTAAAAACTACTCGGAGCAATTGGCTTCACTAGATCCGCCATCAGGTTACCTCCTTAACATTCTGAATACATAGACCAAAACTCATCTCCTCCTGGGAGGGGCTCTGGGGTGGGTAGCGCTGGCTGTTGCCACCCCGTCTTACAAACACCCTTCCCAGGAAGGGATGACGTACAGGCGTTCCATGGAACGCCTCTTCATCTCTTACTGGTTAGGTGCCCACTGGCTAATGCGGAAGATAACAAATTCTGCCGGACGGACAGGACAGATGCCAACTTCAACATACAAACGCCCCAACATAATGGTGTCATGGGTGTTGAGTTCGCCATCGCATTTAACATAGAACGCTTCTGATGGAGATGAGCCAAATAGTGCCCCCTCACGCCATAGCCGCTCTAAGAAATTACTGACAGTACGATTGACCCGAGCCCACAGATCCGAATCGTTAGGCTCAAAGACAACCCACTGAGTACCAATTTCAATCGACTTCTCAACGTAGCTTAGCAGACGACGTACGCTAATATAGCGCCACTGCACATTGTCAGGCTCAACGAGAGTACGGGCTCCCCAAACCTTCAGACCTCGATTGTAGCTAGAGAAGTTACGGATACAGTTAACGCCAAGGGGGTTAAGCAATTCCTGCTCGCGCATGTTTGTCTCGTAGGCCAGGCCAATCACACCCCGAGGTGTCTCATTAGCCGGTGCTTTGAACACACCCCGAGATTCGTCGGTGCGACACCAGATACCCATCATATGACCAGAAGGGGGCACTAGCTTGGGGCGGCCTCCGTTACGAGGGTCAGCCACCTTAATCCAGGGATAGTAGGTGGCCCCAAACATGGAGCGCCGGTTGAACATTGTTAACCATTTAGCTGCATCGGCTGGGCGCTGGCGGCTGGGCTCTACCGGCGCCATACTCTTACCTGGTTTTACCGGTGGTGGATCGATCACGGCCATGCGATAAGCAGGTCCAGGAAACGAATTCTCACACATGCTGAGCATCATTTCCATGACACCATGCACCTGGTCGAGATCGATCAGACCTCTTTCGTAGGCTAATAAAAGATCAGGGCAAGCCACCATAGAGACTTCGTCAATCTCATACAGACCTTGAATGCCGGTACGATCATCACGATTACCCTGGAGATCGCGATTAAAGCGATCGGGCTCTCCTACATAGGGGGGTGGAGCAAGCTCATAGGACCCATTGGCGGGACGTCGAGATAGGGCTTGACCGGACTGTGAAATATCGCCAATAACAACATACTCAGAGGGATCTAGCATCGTAACGGCATAGTCCGCCAAGGCGGTCGACACCTCCGGATTCATGCTCAGATGATCGTAGCGCTCTAGAATCTCATCTCCGTTTCTGACCACCACTGTGAAATATTCACCGTTGTTGATCGGGGGTTCAGCATCCTCATCGGCATCCTCGGGAAGAGGCTTAGGCTCTCCATCTAGAACACTGACAATTAAGCGACCGGCACTAGATGGCAGGGCTAGGGTACCTTCTTCTTCTGATTCGGACGGCTTCAAGTAAAAAGAGAGCGAAGGCTTGCCGCTGGAGGTAATCAGCTTAGTTGCATTTTCAGAGGCAGCGGGTTGGGGAGAGCCGGGTAGCTGGGTGCCAATGCTCACAACCCAGCAGCGACCGCCACCGTTCATAAACCAGCCCTGTACGGCAAAGGGAAGATAGGCCCCAAAGTCGGTAAAGCCATCGGAGCCGGGTTTTCCAAAAAACTCCAGGTATTGTGCCCAGTTAGTCACCATCATGGGCTCAAACAGTTCGGCATCTCCTCGCACATCTTCGCTGAAGCCAACAAACCCAGCAACGCTCATGCTGACGCCCTCAATGGGGCGACTACCTCGGTCTACTTCTTCGACGTACACACCTGGTGCAAAGTAGTCTAATGCCATACTAGCTATTCTCCATCTGAATTAATCTGTAGCGTATGTTTATCTGTTGAAAGAGATTTATTATTTCTTCCAACAGAATAGAAAAATATACTGCGTTACTCCAATTGGTAACTGCTACACACTTGATTTAACTTTCTGAATTCTGTTTTCCCTAAAAATAACTTGCAGTATCAACAAAAATAAAATTAAGTACAGTTGG
Organism: uncultured Leptolyngbya sp.; assembly: GCA_937899365.1. Lineage (GTDB taxonomy): Bacteria > Cyanobacteriota > Cyanobacteriia > Phormidesmidales > Phormidesmidaceae > Leptothoe. Next base: position 361 of record CALBPH010000337.1, on the reverse strand, counting down.
TTCTATTTTGATTTGGCAAACGCTAGAAAATACGGAAACGCATCAATTTATCAAGCTATGTTGAATTCAATCAGTTAGGTGGGCACAGCTATAGCACAGGTTTTTACAACTGCTGAATGAGTAACCATCTTGCGATCGCAACCGTCACCGCCACCCTACAGCGGCTACTCCAGGGAGCGATTCAGCGTGATGTAGACGGAGCGCGGGTCACCACACTAAAGCCCAATAACATTGGCAGCAGCACACCCGAGTCGGGGATTAATATGTTCCTATATCAGGTCGCCCACAACAGTGCCTTGCGCAATAGTGACACCGCCGCCTTCCGCTCAAAAAAAGGACCGATCCGACGCCATTCTTCATT
>CALBPH010000336.1 GCA_937899365.1 uncultured Leptolyngbya sp. | reverse complement strand
AATGATTACGAAAAACAGCGCTTGACCACGTTTGTCGGTGCCCTGGGGCCAGAGTCAGTCCACTGGGCTATGATTCGTCTGGCCCTATCCTCCGTGGCTACGTTGGCCATCATTCCATTACAGGATCTCCTCGGACTCGGAACCGAAGCCCGCATGAACACCCCCGGTCTGGGGGAGGGCAACTGGGAGTGGCGATTTGACACGTCCCTGCTAACCCCCACCGTGTGTCAGCAGTTCACCACACTTACCGAGCTGTATGGTCGCGCCACCTATCAGTGGCCCTAGCCAGTTATCAGTGGCCCTGGGCAGGTGGCCCTAGGCAGGTGGCCCTGGGCAGCGGTCATATCTGAATACCGTCCTGAGCTGTACCTGACTGCCATACCTGACTGCCATACCTGATCTATGTAATGGCATATCCACAAACCGGCTCACCCTAGCTGTGGCAAATATCTGTCTAAGCAGACAGGATTGCGTATAAACGTCTCAAGAAGATAAAAATTTAGTTAATGCCGTAAGCCTGATTGGATGGAGGCAAACGGTGAAAAGTTCAAATTTATGTTGTCCAAAGTCTTCTCTGTAGGCGGGATTACGTAGTCAAAATTACTGAACATGATTCCCTCAAACAGAGTTTTGGATGGCAATATCCCTGATAGAATCCAACCATAGAGGTAATGAAGGCAACAAACAATATGGCCATGGTTTCTAGTGGGTTAGCTCCTGTCCAGTCCTCGTTGCGTATAGGTTTGGGGCGAGTCTTAGTCGTTGAAGACGAAGAGCTAATTAGAGAAACGGTCGCGCTAGCCCTTGCTGAAGAAGGGTTTGAAATCGTAGTGGCGGCTGATGGACCAACGGCGTTGGAAAAGCTCTTAGGGTCAGCCGATGGCAGCAAAGAGGCCATCCCAGATATTAGCCTGGTGATTTTAGATTTGATGCTGCCGGGCATGAACGGTCTAGATCTCTGCCGTTTGGTACGGCACCGTGGTCTGGATGTACCTATTTTGATCCTCAGTGCCAAGGGGACTGAAATGGATCGGGTGGTCGGTCTGGAAGTTGGGGCCGATGACTATTTGTCTAAGCCTTTTGGTATGCGCGAGCTGATTGCCCGCTGCCGAGCGCTGCTGCGTCGCTATCAGTCAAAGGCAACGGCGGAAGACAGCTCCGTACTACGGTTTGAGGGAATTACGCTACATCCCAACGAGTGCCGCGCCTACTTAAACGACGTTGAACTAAACCTATCGCCAAAAGAGTTCAAGATTCTAGAGCTATTTATGGGCCGACCCCGGAGAGTGTGGTCCCGCGATCAGATTATTGACCGCGTCTGGGGTTACGACTTTATGGGGGATAACAAAACAGTGGATGTCCACATTCGCTGGCTCCGAGAAAAGCTAGAGGAAGACCCCAGCAAGCCTCAGTATCTAAAAACCGTGCGTGGGTTTGGATATCGGTTGGGTTAGGGCAACTACTAGGCTAACTGCCCGTTTTCCCTATGGTGTCTGACCCCATATCCAAACCGGTGACGGCTAATCGAGCCGCTGGCATGGTGGTGTCGCCCCATACGGTGGCATCTAAAGCCGGTCAATCAATATTGCAACAAGGTGGCAACGCTGTAGATGCGGCCATCGCCCTATGCGCGGCCCTATCGGTCACCTACCCCCACATGAATGGTCTGGGGGGCGATGGCCTGTGGCTCATTTATGATGGGGCCGCCGGTAGCGTCCACGGTCTTAATGGTTCGGGGCGTTCCGCCGCTGCCCTGGGACATGGCTCACATCAGATAGTTCAGCGGGGAGCCGCCGCGGCGATTACGGTGCCGGGGGCGGTGGATGCCTGGTGGCAGGCCCACCAGCGATTTGGTCAGTTGCCCTGGACCTTACTCCTTGAGCCTGCGATCGCACTGGCGACAAATGGCTACCCCCTGTCGTCATCCCAGTTTCGTTGGACCTGCAAAGACCGGGACCTGCTGGCTCAAGATCCGGGAGCCGCTGCCACGTTTTTGGCAACCCAGTCCGCTGCCAACAGGGCTGACGGTAAGGCTGGCAGCCCTGTTGGCACTGTGATAAAAAATCCGGCCCTGGCTAGGGTGCTAACGATATTGGCCGCTGATGGCACAGATGCCTTTTATCGGGGTGCGATCGCACAGGCGATTGTGGACTATGCGGCCCCCCTAGGTAGTCCTTTAGGGTTAGAGGATTTTGCCCAACATCAATCTGAGTGGGTGGAGCCCATCACCACTACCTATCGAGGGCACACCGTCTATGAGCTGCCGCCCAATACCCAAGGGCTGTCGGTGTTGCAGATGCTGAACCTGATTGAACCCTATGACATTGCCAACCTTGAGCCAGCGGATTATTACCATTTGATGGTAGAAGCAACCAAGCTGGCGTTTTGCGATCGCGACCGCTGGGTGGGTGACCCCGCCTTTACCAATATTCCGGTCCAGGAACTGATTGCTAAGCCCTATGCCGACCAGCTACGCCCTCGGCTAAATCTGCAGCAGGCCACGGCCGACCACCGCTCCGCCATGGGTGGGGATACCATTTACGCCGCTGTGGTGGATGGCCAGGGCAACGCCGTTTCACTGCTCCAGAGTCTGTACTTTGACTATGGTGCCTGTGTTGTGCCACCCAGTTTAGGGTTTGCCCTCAACAACCGGGGAGCCATCTTTTCTCCCGACCCGCACCATGCCAACGGCATCGCCCCAAACAAGCGCCCGCTCCAAACCCTGATTCCTGCCATGGCCCTGCGCCAGGGGCAACCCCACCTGGTCTTTGGCACCATGGGTGGGGAAGGCCAGCCCCAAACCCAGGTGGCCCTGCTCACTCGGGTTTTAGACCTGGGGCTGGATATCCAGACGGCGATAAATTTACCCCGCTGGCGCTGGGGCCGCACCTGGGGCGAATCCACCGCCCGACTGGCCCTGGAGGGACGCATTCAGCCTGCGGTTCGCAACGCCCTGCGGCAGCGGGGACACCAGCTGCAAATGGAGGCAGACTGGTGTGAGGCCATGGGCCATGCCCATATGATTCAGGTTTTAGATGATTATTTACTGGGAGCGTGCGATCCTAGGAGCGACGGGGTGGCAGTGGGAGTTTAGTTAAGCATTCCAAAAATCTTTGATGGAAGTTTGTTAGAGTAGTCGCGCACGTAGTTCCATGCCCCCATGACTTCGCCCAATGCAGATAGACCTCCTGAAGGTCGGCGATTTTGGAAAACAGCAGCCATTACGTTGGGGGCCGGTACCCAACGTAATGGCTGCGGAGCCTGGCTATATATTAACCGTGGACTGACGCCGCTACTCGAGCGGCGTCTGTCGGTTCTATTAGAACGTCAGTTAGAACTGGGAGACCTGGAAGGGTTGTCCTGGAATGGTTTGCGTGTGGGGCAATCCAAACTCAGTGCGACGGAAACGGACCCCACCTATGTCACGGCAGAGGCCGTGGAAGTGGGCTTTAATCCGCTACAGGTTTTGTTTGACCGTGAGCTGGAGATCGACCTACAGCTGACTGGGGCCGCCGGTTACTTAGAGCAGCACCCCGATGACGGCTGGCGCGGCATCGATGTGCCCACGTTTGAACCGCCTCCTGAAGAACCGCTGATTAAGGTGCGGATGGATGATATTGAGGTGGTGGATAGTGCGATTACCTTAGTGCCACTGCCCGCGGATGGAGAGGAGCCCACGCCGCTGCTGCTGAGCGATCTAAATGGGTTGGTGGCAATTGAACCCGTGCAGGTCGCCGGTCGCGATAGCCAGCGGATAGAATTTGATGCCACGACCACAGCGCCCTCGGGGGGAGAGCTAGAAATAACCGGTGCGGTGGTACCCGTGGCATCGGGGAATGACGACCAGCCCATCCAGCAAGAAATTACCCTGGGGGTGACGGCTGACGGGGTGGCCACGGACGCAGCCATGGCCTTCCTGCTGCCTACCATGGGGCAGCAAAATTTGCCCATCGCCGCCACAGCAGGTCGCGTCAGTGGTAACTGGACCGTCTCATTTTTACCCGATCAGCCCATTACGGTGGATGGTGCCGGCAGCGTAAACAAGGGTCAACTGCAGCTGACGTCATTGCCCAGTACCGGACCCTGGGGCAACGTCATTGATGACATTAATGCCACGGCCCGATTTAAAGGCACCACCATTACCCTCGACCGTACCCGGGGAAGCTACGCCGACTTGGCGGCTACGGCCACGGGCACCATTAACTGGAACGGTGACTACGATCTGGTGGCCCAGGTGGCCGATGTGGACTTATCCCAGCTGTTGGAGCGAGCCGAGATAGAGCCCCCCATTGTCCTCAGCGGCGTATTTGATAGCAATGTGACCATTACCGGTCCCGTTCTACAGCCTAAATTTTCTGCCGATGTGGCTGCCATTGGCCCGGTGACGATTGATCGGGTGGTGCTCGATGAGCTCAATGCCAATGTGGTGCTAGAGAGCGATCGCATTGAGAACGTGTTGGATGTGGTGACCGTTACCCAGGTCACTGCCACCCCGCAGCTGGGGGGACAGGTGACGGGCGGCGGTGTGCTAAACCTGGCCAACTTGGCGGCGGGTGGCCCGCCGGAGCTGGATTTTGAGATTGCGGCGACGGATGTGTCGGGGGATGCGATCGCAGCTCTCTACGATGTGGAACAGCTACCAGTTACCTTAGGCATCGTAGGGGCCACCGCCACCATTATTGGTCCCCCCGATGCCCTAAAGACTCAAATCAATCTGCAGGCCCCCACCCTGGCCTACGGTGGGCAAATTTATCCCGCCACGGCCACCGCGATCTTTGCCGACGGCGGTTTGTCTATTCCCCAGGCCCAGATACAGGTGGGCACCGGTACCCTGACTGGTCAGGGCGACGTTGGCCGCGATAGCTGGCAAGCCGATATTGTTGCCAATAATATTGATCTGCAAGCGTTGGGAATTGCCCAAATCCCACCGGGTAATTTCAATGCCGATGTGGCCTTAGCCGGACCTTTGCAGGGGGCCTCCCTAGACAACATTTTGGCCATGGGGGACTACAGCCTACAGCTGGCTGACGGGTCTGTGCAGGGGAACGCTGAGCTAGCTAACGGCGGGTGGCATACCACCGCCACCCGCAATTCCCTGGGGCTGGCTCAGTTTGCCTCCCAGCTTCAGGGTGACACCAGCGGGACGGTGAGTCTGGCGGGACGCTTAGACGCCTTAACATTGGCGGACATCAGTGGTCAGGGTGATCTCACCTTCTCGGCCGGACTGGCCGGATTTTCCTCCCAACTGGCTGGGTTTGATGCGCCCCTTAGCAGCCGCTTTGCCTGGACCGGTCAAGAATTGCTGATTGAACAGGCCAGCAGCGCTCAGCTACAGGCGCGGGGGGTGGTCTCTCCCCAATTTGACGGGAATCAATTCCAGGGTATCCGTGGGTTTACCCTCGATCTCGACGCCCAGCGCTATCCCCTGGCACTCTTGCCCAGCCCCGTGCCCGTGGGTGGTTTTGCCTCATTTACTGGTCAGCTAGTGGGGACGCCCAGTAATCCCCAACTGGACGGGACCCTCCTGCTAGAGAAGTTTGCTGTCAATCAGGTGGCCTTTGACCC
>CALBPH010000335.1 GCA_937899365.1 uncultured Leptolyngbya sp. | reverse complement strand
TTTTAGTTATCAGTCTGTTTTCTGACCAGGTGTCTCAACGATGTGGATCTAATGCCTGTGTAACCAGGACTGTCTGCGACCAATGCGATTATTTGATGATGCTATGCCCAAAAGGTGATGCGGTGCTGGAGGCTTATATGGCTGGGTTTTAGGGGCGTGGTTTTAGGGGCGGGTGCTACATAAAGCCCTTCTGGAGTAAATGCTGTCGTTGCTGACTTTAAAGATTGAATTAGTGACGTGATCTAGAAAAAGGCCACTGTGTCAGGATCTTGCAGATTAAATCACTACCAAAATCAGCAACGTTTAACTATGTGATTGGCAAATAAGGAGATGACGACAATGATGGCAGCACGGGAAATTATGACCAAAACTGTGGTCTCTATCAGTGGTTCAGCAACGGTGGCCGAAGCCGTTGCACTGATGAAAGAAAAAGGGTTGCGAGCGCTGATTGTAGACCGTCGCAACGAAGATGATCCCTATGGCATGGTAACGGAGACAGATATTGTTTATAAGGTTGCCGCCCATGGCCATGATCCAAAGGAAATGCGGGTTTATCAGATCATGACTAAGCCCTGCATTGTGGTCACACCAGAATTGGGCGTAGAGTATGTTGCCCGCCTCTTTGCCAATACTAAGATCCGCCGTGCTCCTGTTGTACAGGGCCGTTTATTAGGGGTGATTTCAATTTCAGACATTCTGCGTAAGAGCGATTTTGTGGAAAAACCTAAAAAAGACTTCTACGGGCAAGGATCCTATATGGACGACCCAGAGGTTCTACAAGAACGAGAGTATGATGTTTAGAGCAGTCAATCGCCTGGCCACTCAGAGGGTTGATTAAAAGATAAATTGAGAGATTCTCATGATAAAGAGAATCTCTTTTGTCTATGGAATTTTTAACGTAAGGACAGGGAAACTATGATGCAGGCAAAGGACATAATGACGGCTGATGTCATCACCATTAGCGGTTCGGCAACGGTAGCCGACGCCGTTGCGCTGATGAAAGAAAAAGGGCTGCGGGCGCTGATTGTGGACCGTCGTGACGAGGCAGATCCCTACGGCATGGTGACAGAGACGGATATTGTGTACAAGGTCGCCGCCTATGGCAAGAATCCTAAGGAAATGCGAGTGTTTGAGATTATGACCAAGCCTTGCATCGTGGTATCTCCCGATTTAGGTGTAGAGTACGTTGCTCGCCTGTTTGCCAATACAAAAATTCGCCGGGCTCCTGTGGTGCAAGGTCGGCTGCTGGGGGTGATTTCAATCTCAGATATTTTGCTTAAAAGCGATTTTGTGGAGAAGCCAAAGCGCTTGTTTATTGAGGATGAAATCGATGTTGCCCGTCAGGAAGCTCGCAAGATTTGTGCCGATCAGGGGGCAACATCACCGGCCTGTGCCGCAGCATGGGACGTAGTGGAAGAACTACAAGCAACAGCGTCTCATCAAAAAGCTGCCAAAGGTAGTTAAGCAGGAATTCCCAATTAGCTACCAGATATGATGCCCCCTTGTTGATACTGTTGGAGGAGACTAGAGCCCAAGCCCTCAACAGTATCAACAAGGGGGCTTTGAGGGCAAAACACAGAAGTTCAACTATCCTTTCGCATCTTAAAGAGGATGATCTACTGAGTTCTGTGTAGTGTTAATGGCAACATTACGTGTTTGGCTAAGATACGAGGTTACGATTGATACAGCATCTGTCAGGTTACAGGACTGCACAAAAATAAAGGTCCAGGTAAAGACATCCGATAGGGGCATTGCATGCAATGCCCCTATCGGGGTTAGCGGTAGATTTGGTTGCCAATGCCTTAGCAACGCCTATCCCTGACCGCCTAACGTTATAGCTTGGCGCACCTATAGCTTGACGCACCTAGTTCACAACATTGATGAGCGCTGACAACCCTAGCTGACCTGACTTGCCATCGGCACCTATCGATAGCCATTCATGTGGGGTTGCTCTGTGATTAAGCGAATGGCTAAGAACCTCCATTTGGTTAGCCCCTGACTAAGTCAGGAACGATGGGGTATGCGATTATGTTTTGGCCATTCAGCCCTTAAACGTTGCCATTCCCAGCCCATACACGAAAAAACGTATGGGTCGTCACCACTGATTTTGCGTAGAGAATCAGAAAAATATAGCCAACACAAAAAAATAGATGCATCCCTGTGTTGCTCTGAGCAGCAATCGCCTCCACTTTTGATTTTGATGCCATAAATCCTGCTTAGTCCTTGATATTCAAGGCGTTTGACTTATTTGAAGCGATAGCGTTCTACTGCCATACGCACAGTTTTCCTGAGCCAAAATTGGTAGTTAATAAAATTAGAAAAAGCTGCTAATATATCTCTTAACGTTTAGTGCCAAAAAAAGTTCAAAGCTTCATATTTTTGGGGTTGGGCATACCTTTAGCGGATGTAATCGCATCTTAAGTTCTAAGGATGTGCTTTTCCTAGTAAAAATTGATACTTTGCTTTCTAGTGTTAACTGTTGAAGGGTCAACCGTCATACATCTTTTTTTAGTCTGCATCCACATTTGCTGAGTGCTGGGTAATAGGAGTTGTTGTCTGAGGTGTTCTTTTTAAGTCCTGAAGGTTGTTGCATCACCATGATTTTAATTTTATGTCAGTCTCCACGCTTACCTGTAGACGTTTATATTCGTGGGTTAACTCTGTAGACGTTACCCCTGTGCTATCTCTTTAACCTATTTGTCACTATCGCGTCAGGCAGAGGTTGTTGTTCACGCTAAACAGCTTAAGTCTACGTTTTAGAGTCAGCCGAGTGGGCTGAGAGATTTGTATTTGAGTATTGTTTTTCAACATACGATATACGATTCCTGGCTGTAGTTACTTACATAGTCAGGGACCTCTACGCAACAAAAGATTCTTAGGCTAACAATCTACTAATTTAGCCTGGGATTTGCCTGGGTCAGCAAATTTTATTCGCGGTGCTTCTATGACTGATAAGAATGTCTTGACCATTCGACCCCAGGAGGCGAGTGGTACTCTTCCTATACCTAAAGAGATTACTCTGGTCTATTTGTTTTGGACGTTTCTGAAAATTGGCAGTACCGCGTTTGGCGGATTTATGTCTCTGGTTTCAGTCGTCGAAAATTTTGTGGTGCAGCAGCGTAAGCTGATGTCCCACGAAGACATGTTAGACGGAATTTCCCTAGCGGCTATTTTGCCGGGGCCCATGGCAGCTAATGTCATTGCCTATGTTGGCTACCGTATTCGTGGTAACTGGGGGGCGCTGCTGACGACCGTTAGTTCGTTACTGCCTTCTTATTTAATACTGGTTATCTTCTCTATCTATGCTAAGCGGTTTGAGTCTATTCCCGTAGTGGAAAAGACCTTTATGGCCTTTGTACCAGCTATGGTTGCCATTATTTTGGCAGCGGCTTGGCGCATGGGTAAGAACACTATCAAGTCAGTGCGCAACTGGCGGGCGATCTCAATTGCGGTTGTTTCGTCTTTGCTGTTGAGGTTTGTCGGTGGTTTTTACACCACACTGCTGATTATTTTAGCGTCTGGCATTGTCGGCTACATTTGGTACTACAAAGAGATCAAGCGACAGGCCCTGTCCGATGACTCCTTCAATGCAGCTCCTCGGTCTGGCATGTCTAAAGGGGACATCATTGCCTCGTTTGCTTTCTTAAGCTGTTTTCTAGTGCTATACCTGGTGCCATTGCCCTTTATCAGTGATGATAGTCTGGCGCGCTTGTTCATTACGTTTTCAGGTCTGAGTTTGCTGCTGTTTGGGAGTGGCTATGTCTTTATTCCCATGATTCAGGAGCTGGTGGTAAATACCTATGGTTGGATCACTCAGCCTGAGTTTACAAATGCGATCGCACTTGGTCAGCTGACGCCAGGTCCCATCCTGATCAGTGCCGCAGCCATTGGATATTCCGTCAAAGGCTTTTTAGGCTCACTGGTCGCAACCGTTGGCATCTTTTTCCCCCCGGCCATGCTGATGTTGACCTGTTCTCATCTATTAGTACGCATCAAAGAATCCCCCGTTATTCAAGCTGCGTTTAACGGAGTGCGGCCAGCTGTTGTCGGGTTAATTTTTACAGCGGGTATATCATTTGCCCAACCGGCGTTAGAGATGGGACAGCCCGTCGTCACCTACTTGGTTACCGGTCTGATTTTTGCCAGCTCCCTGTTTGCAATCCTCAAATGGAAAGTGGAAGTGGCCTTAATTATTCCAATTGCTGGTTTGATCGGCCTACTACTTTACCCCTAAATTTTTAATAGGTTAGGGGCGTAGCGTCTTCCATTGCATTTATCAGATTATTTGGGGCAATAGATATCCCTAGAAGCCTAAAATTACTAGGCAGCCAATCTGAATCGATAGATGTATGGGGTGATTAATTGCCCAGTCAGCTCTTATTCAATCGTCCCATCTGCTAGAAACCCATCATTCAGCAGATGGGATTATGCTTGGAGCCTACGACTTTAGTCTAAGCTCATCTAACTTAGTCTAGGCGCTTACCTAAAAAGAAAATCCAGAGTCAATGGAGCATTATCTATAGCCCTATGATCGGCAGTTACCTATTCTCAAAGGAATCTGCTAAGGCTTAAGCGGCTTCAAAGCTAGTGAGTTTTGCTGCTCAACCATAGGCTTTCACGGCTGAGATTCGATATCAGGACATTTTCTTCCCCCTTGGGGAAGTTCTCTGCGATTACAAAGTATTGGTAAATCTACTTTAGTCTACATGAAACTTGCTAGGCTGATAGAATACTATACTAAGTACAGAACACTCACTTAAGGTGATTTTGTTCCGTCAAGGGTTTACCATCCACCGCAACAGGTTTATCTACCGTTCTAGTCATATTTTCAACGACAAAATCAAGGGCACGCCATCTACATTCAGGCTTTGATTAGGGGTGTAAACATCCAGGCTCTCTATGCTTTTCGACAATTGTCGTCTTGAACCTATTATTGATCATCAGAGGTGTAACCTAACGTTATTTATCGGTAAGCACCGTAGGTCAGCCATCGCCAAATACTGGTGCGATCTCATCTGTGTCATGGCTTCATGACTTTAAGCTGTTGCAAGCATACCATGTGCACAGCTGTCTTAAAATCTATCTCTGCTATACAGAACGTCTCTGTGAATAAAAAGAGGACGTTTCTGTTTATCAGAAGGATTTTATCTGCAAGATGCGAGCGTGTAACATTTTTAACAGGTTGGTGTATTCCTTCACTCAGTAATGGCAAAAAGATTTTTGTATTAAGTGTTAAAACCAGGCCCTGCCTCGTATATAAACGCTTAACAGTCATGTTGTTCCCGCTCTTAAGCTTCCCAAAAGGAAGCTGAACGTGTGCCATCAAATTAAGTAAGACAACCCTTTAACTAATCGGTTCAAACCAATATCAAATTTCGAACTTAGATTACCGGAGAAACCACTTTAACTATTGAATAGTTTCCCATGTTAATCAGGTTGCCCATAAGGCTATGTTCGAAATGTTACGCAGGAAAGATTTTTCTAATTTTTCTTATGTTTTGAATTCTAGTCGAGAAAAGAGAGTATTTCAACTCAAATTCTAATTTCTCGGCCAAAATACTGAACTAAAAAGGATTTTAGAAACTCTTTCAACCCATGTGACCATGTCAATAACTTGATGATGCGCACATGAGATTTATTTAAACTCAAGCACTGAAATTTTTCATTGCAAAATTTTGAGGTTAAAGGTGTATTTATTGTCGCTTTCGTTTTGCCTTGGCACTAGGTACTAGCTAATGGTTAAGACCTACGGGAATTCTAAAGATATGAACTTCATGAAAAGCTTGCATAAACCAAGACCCACAACCACCAGCAAATCTATTCGGAGTTTTCAGCCTCCGGTTTTATTGGCAAGTTTTGTTCATACCTATGGCAGTGGATGTTTGGAAGTCGACGCAAAGTCACTGTCCTGGTGGATATACTTTAAAGATGGCAAACTCAACTATGCCTCCCATGCCTCTGCAAAAACTCTTGTTTACTCCCTTAAGTGGCTTAAATTAAAGTTGGCTAGCATGAGCCAGGAAGCATTTTCATGGCTGGAGCAAAATACTGACGAATTACTAGACATTAAGTCCAATAATATTCAATCTATTCAATATTTTGAATATCAGATTATATGCTATTTAGTTGAGCAAAAATTTTTAGAGACCTACCAAGCCGAAGAACTAATAGAGCAATTAACCCAAGAAGCAATTGAGTCATTTCTATCTCTGACGGGAGGTGCCGTCAGAATTGATAGAGAATTGTTTGAGATTCCTGTCTTTTGTAAACTTGATCCCAAAGCGACCATTGAAAACTGTCGAACGCGATCAAATACTTGGAAATTACTTTCCCCGTTAATTAGCTCACCTCACCAACGCCCCTATATTGTTAGTCAAGAAACTTTTTTCAGTACTAACAACACCGATACTATATCGCCAAGACTAAAAACAAAGCTTGGAACGCTTTTGCGAGGATATAGCATTCGCCATATCGCCGCCATTTTACATCAAGACGAATTAGACTTTGCCAAATTTTTATATCCATATATTGATAATAAGTCAATAATTTTAAGAGCTCCAGAGCATCCATGGGACAGGTTATCCGGGCTCGAAAATACATCTTTGAGAAAAACTCAAGAAGTAAAGCCAATTAGAGAAACTTCTTTAGGGGCATCTACTTCAATACCCCAAGCATCTACCTTCAATAAAAAGCAAAAAACTCGTCCGGTTATTGCCTGTGTAGACGATAGTCCAAATACGCTAGATCAAATCGAGCGTTTCTTAGGTGAAGAAAACTATTCAGTTTTCAAGTTCCTTGAACCAATCAAGGCAACATTTCAGCTAAAACGACTAAAGCCAGACATGATTTTGCTTGATCTAACAATGCCCACCATTAGCGGATATGAATTATGTAGGATGTTAAGACGTCTTCCCGGATTTGAAGAAATCCCGGTTGTAATGGTTACAGGCAAGAAGGGGATTATCAACAAAACAAGAGCTAAATTAGTGGGTGCTACAGACTACTTGGAGAAACCTTTTAATAGAGCTAGCTTGCTAGATGTGATATCTAGAAACCTGACTTAAAAATATGTTCTAGAAACCTAGATAATCTCATTATTTAAAAGTAAGAGAATTACCTGGATACCTCGATATATTTCTTAGGTTTTGATTTTCCCAAACAGTATTCAAAATAGCTTTTGAGGTGATTTAACGTGACTAAGATCCTAGTTGTCGATGATTCTATTAACGAATTGGAACTCATCAGCAATTACTTGCGAAAGGGTGGCTATACCGTGATTGTAGCCACTGATGCTAAAGAAGCTCTAAGCAAAGCCATAGAGCATCAACCCAATGTGATCGTGACAGATTTAGTCATGCCGGGGATGAATGGTTTAGAAATGTGCCGCAATCTAAAGAAAAATCCGGCAACTCAAAAGATGCCGATTGTTGCCTGTACCTCCAAGTCAGGAGAGATTGATCGTCTTTGGGCCATGAAACAAGGTGTGAATGTGTATGTCACCAAACCCTTTACTGAAGATCAACTTGTAAACGCCGTTCGGTACAGCTTAAGCCAATGAATGCCTCAGTCCTAGCTCATCGCTCTATTCAGCCAGAGGGAACTGCGGGTGCGTCCTGTTTGAGCTTTCAGCTCAATGAGCAGACACCAGCAATTTTTTCAATGCACCAGGTTCAGGAAGTAATTGTTCTTCCGGCACAGCAGATTACGCCCATGCCTAACATGCCATCCTGTGTGCTGGGATTATCCACTCGACGGAGTCGAGTGATGTGGCTAGTTGACTTGGCACATATGCTACTATCCACGCCACTTCCGTCAAATATTCGTAATTATAACGTCGTAATTATCCGTGTTGCCCAGAGGCTACAGCAACAGAACATGCTGGTAGCAACTGCTCACAACCAGGCCCTGCTGGGGTTAATCGTACCGACCATGAAAGGGGTGGTCCGGTTTCCCCCAGATTCAATTCAGACGCCTAAGGGGCACTTTGCCCCAAACTTAGCGCCTTGTCTACGCGGGTGCTTGCTGCAGCAAGATGAAATGCTGCTTGTCCTAGATGCTGAAGCGATCGCTCGCTCTCCCATTTTGCAAAGCAGTTAGGCCCCTATCCTAACTGCTCGAATCTCCAAATCCTCCCTATCCACTCCTACTCCAGAGATTTACAACGATGGCCCCCAATACAGAATTTCCGTCTCAGTTGAACAACCTCTCAGCTGCCAGTGGTGGTAGTCTGCCTGACGGTATGGATTCTTCTAGTTATTCGTCTCAAGACGCTAGAGCCAATCAACAGTACGCCCAGTCTGCCACCTCTCCAACATCTTCTAAGGGCAAGGGGTTTTGGCAAAAGCTAACGCTTAGAACTAAGGTGCTGGCTCTGGCGCTGTCTTTGGGAGTAGCTCCCGTGGTTGGTGTAGGAGGTATCGGATATTTCTTCGTACAGCAGCGAGTTACCACTCAGGTAACTGAGACAAGGGAAACCACCACCACAGATATCGCTAACTTTACGGCGGAATTTATGGATGCCCGTTTCCAAGACTTGAGAACCTTCTCTCAGCTGAGCATGTTTGCAGATGCTAAGGTGCGCGAAGCGACAGAAGTTGCGGATCGAAATGCCTTTCTACAAGAGCTAGTGGAAAATTCACCGCTCTATGAAGATATGGCTGTGGTAGACCTCCAGGGTAATCCTGTTGCCGTTAGCAACCCAGATGGTATTCCATCAAACGTAAGTCAAAACGACTGGTTTCAAAATATTGTTGCTACCCAAGACATTACCTGGGTACAGCCACGGGCACCGAGGGCAGGGGGACTGGAATTCGCGCTGATTGGAGCTGCCCCAATTTTTGATAGCACCACGGGCGAGATGCTCTACATGGTTCGTATTCGTCTTGACGTGCAAGAACTAAAGCAGCGTGTAAGCGCGTTTGCAGACGAAAATACTGAAGTCGCCCTAATCGACGCCAACGAACAGATCTTTCTAACCAACACTGAAGAAGGCGAAAACAATCCAATTCTAGCCAACCTTTCTAATGCGGTTTCTTGGCTAGAGGATCGGGAAGTACAGGCGTCTATCCTCAATCAAGGAGCAGGTCCCCAACTCACGGCCTATGCCCCCATTATTCATGACCCTGGCGCTCCACAGCTCAATTGGAGTGTGGTCAGTCTGGTTGATACCTCCACCGCGTTTGCAGCGTCTCGACAGCTTCTAACGACAGTACTTTTAGGAACCGGTATCACAGCTTTACTGGTAGCGGCCATTGCCACCCTGGTGGCAACACGAACCACATTGCCGATTTTGCAGATTACTGATTCGGTAAAACGTCTAGGACAAGGGGACTTTAGAACTCGAATTGATACCCAGGGTGAAGACGAAATTGCCCAGCTGGGTACTAACATTAACCTGATGGCATCCCAGATTCAAAATCTGCTGGTAAAACAAGAAGAGTCGGTACAACAGCAAATTTCTGCCCAAGCACAGGTAGAACGCGCTGAGGAAGAACGCCAGCGGAATGAAGTCTTACAGCGTGAACTGGTACAGCTGCTGAATGAGATGGAAGAAGCCTCCAATGGTAATTTAACCGTACGTACGGAGCTGACAGCGGGTGAAATTGGTATTATTGGTGACGTTTTCAACGCCATTATTGAGAACTTGCGCACCATCGTAGTCCAGGTAAAACAAGCAACAGGTCAGGTAAACAGCTCCATTGACGAGAGTGAAGGAGCGATTCAGCAGCTGGCGGATGAAGCCCTGGCTCAGATGGACGAAATTACCAATACGCTAAACTCTGTTGAGCAGATGTCGACATCCATTCAGGACGTGGCCGATAACGCCCGTCAGGCAGCGGAAGTTGCCCAGGTGGCCTCCAACGCCGCTCAAGATAGTGGAACTGCCATGGACCGCACAGTAGACAGTATTCTTGACCTACGGTCTACCGTGGCAGAAACCGGGAAAAAGGTAAAACAGTTGGGTGAATCGTCCCAGCAGATCTCCCAGGTGGTTTCGTTAATTAACGAGATTGCGATGAAAACCAACCTGCTGGCAGTAAACGCCAGTATTGAGGCGGCCCACGCTGGGGAAGAGGGGCAAGGTTTCGCGGTGGTTGCAAGTGAGGTTGGTCAACTGGCAGAGCAGTCAGCGGCAGCAACCAAAGAGATTGAGCAGATTGTAAAGAACATTCAGATGGGTACTCGAGACGTGGTTGAAGCCATGGAACGGGGTACAACTCAGGTGGTTGAAGGTACACAGTTAGTACAAGAAACCAAGCAAGGCTTAGGACAGATTGTGGAAGTATCCCAGCAAATTGACACACTGCTGCAGTCTATTTCTAAAGCAACGGTATCCCAGGCTGAAACGTCTCAGACGGTCACTCAACTTATGCAGCAGATTACCCAAGCGTCTAAGCGCACGTCTGAGTCTTCACGTCAGGTGGCCGGAACACTGCACAACACGGTGGAAGTTGCCCGAGAACTGGAATCGGCTGTGGACCAGTTCAAGGTTAAAACGGACGCATAATCAACCGTTGCTGAGCGCTAAGAGGGGGGTAAATCTCTCCTACCTGGGCAGATTTTCCCTCTCAAGCTCAGCAACACCTTAATCGTCGTTTTTTCTTCTATCAAACTAGTTCTGCTCTATTAAATTAAACCCATGTCACATGCAGCAGATCGTGAGGTCTGGCTCAACTTCCTAGACGAAGTTGATGAATATCTCAACACCATTGAATCAGTTTTGATCGGGCTCGCTGAAACAGGTGTAGATCCTCAACAGATGGATGCAGCCCTGCGATCGGCTCATACGATTAAAGGCATCGGGTCAATGATCGAATGTCCATCGATGAGTCAACTGGCCCACCGATTCGAAGATTCTTTAAAGATCGTCAAGGTTCGTCGGAATTCAATCCAGGTGGATGCTGCGCTGGAAATGCTTCTGCTGAAAGGTTTAGATAGCATGCGCCAGATTAGCGCACTTCACCGCCAGGCGTCGCCGATCACAGAGTCATGGCTAAAGATCCATGCCCATCCTCTCTTTGAACAATTGCACGATTGTCTGGGTGAGGTTCAACCCAGTGATGAACTGGCATTACTCGCAGAAGAGTCAGACGATAACACGGCCGTTGTTATGTTTGGCACAGAAGTGGAGGAGTTGCTGGAACGACTGACATCGGTGTTAGAGATTCCAGACTCACCCTGTCTGCGAGAAGAACTAGAGATGATGGCGGAAGAATTGCACGATTTGGGCAAAATGCTCCAACTCGAAGCATTCAGCAGTCTTTGCCAATCTATTCAACAACACCTGACAACGGCTGCCCCAGAGCAGATAGAACCCATAGCACGCCAGTCTCTAAATATTTGGCAACGCTCCCAGGCTCTGGTGATGGTCGGTAAACTCGATAAGCTACCGACCCAGCTAGACTTAGAAGATGTTCCCAACGTTGGTGTCTCTGAGGCTGAGGCTGAAGACATGGCCGTCAGTGAACTGTTCAATGCAGATAGCTCAGTTCCATTCTTTGCGGTAGAAGATGCTGACATAGAGATCTCTGACTTTGAGACATTAGACCTGGTTGAGACAACTGAAACCAATATCTCTGAGTTAGAGACATTGGAATTAGAGAACCATGGGGATACGATTGCCAATCTCAACAATACTGGCGATCTAGAGATACTGGATGA